>CAZJBR010000156.1:1006-1502 GCA_964544435.1 uncultured Methanosarcinales archaeon | reverse complement strand
GCAGGGTGCCGAGGCAAGGCTATTCTTGGAGCATAATCTAATTGTTAAAAACAGGTTTTCTAAATCCTACCGCATTAAAGAAATAGATGAAAAGCTAAGAGGCTTCAGGACAAGAAGGGAAGCAAAGATATTACAGAAACTGGAAGCAATAAATTTTCCGGCGCCAAGGCTTATAAAAAATGATGAAAAGGAGAATTTAATAATTGAAAAGATTAGCGGAAAGCTTGTGAAGGATATTCTGGAGCGCTCTGACTATAAAAAATTATGCGGCGAGATTGGAAAAAAGATTGCGGTTCTGCACAACAATTCAATCATACACGGCGATTT
Source organism: uncultured Methanosarcinales archaeon (assembly GCA_964544435.1). Taxonomy (GTDB): domain Archaea; phylum Nanobdellota; class Nanobdellia; order Woesearchaeales; family GW2011-AR4. The sequence goes on along the minus strand of CAZJBR010000156.1, from coordinate 1,175 downwards.
GACAACATCAAACATGATGCTCAGCAAAGAAATTTATTTTATTGACTTTGGATTGTCGTTTTTCTCGGAAAGGGCAGAGGACAAGGCTGTTGATTTGCATCTGCTCGAGGAAGGCCTTAAGTCAAAGCACTACAGGATTGGTGAGGTATGCTTTAAGTCTGCTCTTGAC
>CAZJBR010000156.1:111-996 GCA_964544435.1 uncultured Methanosarcinales archaeon | reverse complement strand
GGCTAAGAACAGCGATGCAACATTAAAGAGGCTTGAAGTTGTTGAAAAAAGGGGGAGATACCGTGCGAAAAGGGGGAGTTAAGCTTCGCTTAACAAACACCTCCCCATAGGTGCTTCACAGCATTATTATCCCACCCCGACAAAAGAAGTGAGGGTTGCACAACCATGTTAAATCATAAGGTTAAGGCTGTTTTGTTTGACTTGGACGGAGTATTGATAGATTCTATCGATGCGTGGCACCACACTTATAATGGTATTATCGCGCATTTCAACAAACACCCTGTATCAAAAAAAGGATTCCGCAAGATTTTTGGCAACACAATAGAAAAAAATGTCAAAATGATCGTGGATATAAGTGCAAAAGAGGCGAACAGGCTTGCAATAACATATTTTAAAGAAAACATAGGTCGCATCAGGATATTCCCGCAAACAAAAAATGTTCTTGAAAAGCTCTCTAACATGGGCATAAAAATTGCGTTAATAACAAATACCCCAAAGAAGATATTGATGCCCGTCCTAAAGCGCTATAAAATAAAAAAATATTTTGATGCTGTTGTGACAATTGATGGCGTGAAGAAAGGAAAGCCCGCTCCCGACATGGCATTAAAAGCCTGCAAAATGCTGAAAGTAAGCCCAAAAAATGCAATTTTGGTTGGAGATACAAAAAATGACATGCTGGCTGGAAAAAGGGCTGGGTGTATGACTGTTGGATACAAGGTGAATGGGGATTATAGGATAAATAAGCTTAGTTCTATGACGAGGTTTTTAGAATAATCAATACTTAGTAGTAACAAAATCAAAAGTTTTAAATACAAGCGATGTTTTCCAATCATTATGAAACGAGTTGGTTGTCTTCATTGTGAGTAAACTTAGTTCTGATTTAAT
>CAZJBR010000156.1:0-101 GCA_964544435.1 uncultured Methanosarcinales archaeon | reverse complement strand
CTCTGAAAATTCAACTGTTTTTAAAAAAGTAGGCAGTGTTATTTCTATCCATCACCATTGCTAGATTCTTGCATTGTTTAGCTTAAAGTCTATTTTACTTT
>CAZJBR010000155.1:0-1504 GCA_964544435.1 uncultured Methanosarcinales archaeon | reverse complement strand
TTTGCCTTCCATCAAAGGGCTGTCTTGATTTGCAGTGCTGTAAACCTCTAATTTACTATTATTTACAACAAGCCAAGCCCATCCTGAGCCAAATCTGTTCAATCCTGCATTTGCAAACTCTTCCTTAAACTTATCAAAACCTCCAAATGTGTGTTTTATTGCATCTCCAACATTTCCATGAGGCTCTCCACCAGCATTAGGAGCCATTACTTGCCAGAAAAAAGAATGGTTTGAATGTCCTCCACCATGGTTTCTTACAACAGTTCTTATGTTTTCAGGCACATCATTTATATTTTTGAGAACTTCATCAATATCCATATTTTCAAACTCTGTTCCTTTTATCGCACCATTTAGTTTGTCAATATAAGCTTGATGATGCTTTGTATGATGTATTGTCATTGTCAGCTCATCAATATACGGCTCAAGCGCATTATATGCGTATGGCAATTTTGGTAATGTATGCATTTTAAACACCTCCAAAAATCTATTTTAATTAACAATTGTTAAGAAGGAATATTGGAGTGATATAAATAGTTTTTGATTGTCTTTCTAATTCAAATTTGTATGAATTGTTTTGTATTTATTTAATAATTTTATGGATACGTGCTGTCTATAAGTTAATCAATCCTTCTTTTGGTTCCTGTTTATTTTCATCAAGAAATAGCTTATTAAGAAACTCTGCAAAATTACCAGTTGTGTCAATAGTAACCTTTTCCGGAGTAGCACCAGGATTTTTTGGGTTTTGTGCATAAGTAAACATCACAACAGTAGTGTTATCAGACCTAATATGCGCTCTTCTAAAAGGATTTTCTGAAGGACGTAATTCATGTCCTTCTAGTTGAAAACGATAAAACTCAGCAGCATTATGCCTTACACTACCATCTGGCCCCATTAATCCATAGATTACATAGTGAATAGGCACACTTACTAGTATGGCAATTTCTGAACCGTCTATAAGGTTCCTTGATACAGAAAAGGAAACCTGATAAAATGTCCCTTTTTTTATGACATCTTCTATCCCAGGTCTAGGAAACTCTTCCATTGCTTGGTAATATTCTGGGGTACCTCTCACAAACTCTTGTATTCCATTTTGAGGAGGTTTTGGTGGAAATAAAGAATCTATCAAACCTGATCCTTGAGCTAACCTCAAATCTGGCTTAGGTGCAGCTGCCAATGTTAGCTGATGCGCTGGTGGATTTGCATAAGTTGCTTGAGTGTATGGTAGTTCTGAGGCATTTATAGCTCCAACTAAAGCAACCCCTCCAATTGCTCCAGCTAATCTTGCTGCCCTTGTTAATTTTTCTAGCATATAAACCAACTTCTATACCTATCACCCCAGAAGTCTCCCAAAATGACACTCATTTAATCCTTTGTAGTAGTAATATAAATATTTTGTGGTTTTAAATTGGTAAATTAATTGTTTTTCACTTATGTTTTATCTCTACTTTATTCTTCAACTTCTCCAAATAAACACAAGCATTGCAAACATTATTTGCGCTTGGCT
>CAZJBR010000154.1:0-1526 GCA_964544435.1 uncultured Methanosarcinales archaeon | reverse complement strand
ACTTGACGAGGAACGAGGCGGAAGGGGATTATAAGGGGTGTCCCCTTATTTCATTGAAGCTTTATCAGAAACCGTTTAAAATACTTCCATGGGAATTAAATAGTTGTTTTTGTATTTACTGTTTTTAAATTGAATATCCTTATCAGAAACTTTCTCAGATGGAATCCAAAACCATGTTTTATAATTGTATTCTTTATTAGAAATAGCATGGCATTTTTAATTGATTTGCTAATGTTCTATTGATTAACACCACTAACACTAACACTTGTTGTCTTTGGCGCAGTTTTGTTAACAACTTTATTAGACATCAAATCCTTGTAGTTTCCCAGAACAGACACTTTCCTGAAAACGTACGAGCCGTCCTTTTCAACAGAAAAGAACTGCTTTAATGACTGCCGAGATGGATAAACATTTATTTCTTCAGACAGGATCACTGTTGGAACTTGCGTTATGTTATACTTTGCAATGAGCTCTTTGGCTCTTGCATCTCTTATATCCAGGATTTCTTCTTTTTCAAATGAAACTCCGAATCCTTTTGGATCTTCTAGCACTTTTCTGTAAATGCTGGCATTAAAGCACTGCGGGCAGCTTTCATCCAGCAGGTAAGTCATTTCGACAAGCCCTTTTAATTCACTGTCGGTCAGGTTTATGAAAGGCGGGCTCGCCAATCTTAGGACATAAGACCCGTCGCTTTCCCGTGTCCCAACCTGCTGCCATGCCTTATCAATAATAGGGTAAGCCTTCAAGTCGCCTGAAAAAATCATTGTCGGCACAAAGCCAATCTTATATTTTTCTATAAGCTCCTTGCCCTCTCTGCTGTCAGTTGTTACGCCTGCCTCGGCGGATATTTTAACGCCGCTCTGTTTAATTTGGGTTGATAAGCTAAGCAGGTCGCTGCACTGCTCGCAATCAGGGCTGACAAGCTTGATCAGCGAAACATGACCTTCAATCCTGCCGTTTGATGCATTAGTGTAAGGCGGATTTACGCCTGATAGCACTAAAGCATCGTCTCTTTTCTCCATGCCATTCAAGCTGACCTTTTCAATCTCGCCTGTCACAATAACAGCTGGAACTTTTTGAATCTTGTATTTGCTTAATATCTCCCTGCTTTGTGGTGTTCCAAACTCCAAAGTTGTTTCTTTCGTTATGTTTGCCTTTGATTTCCTTATGCTGCTCAGAACAGGAGCTATGTCAAAGCAATCGCTGCATTTAGAATTCTTGATGACTGCAAGCTCAATTTTCCCAGGCCTCGATTTTTCTTTTATCTCTTCTGCGCTCTTTTTTAAATTATTATCAATACTGATTGTAACCGCTATATTGAATATCAGAATAACTGCAAGCAGCGCAGCCAAGCCAATAAAGATGTGTTTGGAATTAATTGTAGTCATTTTATAGTGGTATAAGAACTGCATTTAAAAATGTTACTGAAAATTCGGATTCTTATCAGGAAATGAAAAGATTAAAGAAGAAGTTAAAACCAAATATTTAGGAAGTTGGGTAAAATGAAAGATTTAAAGCAAACCCAA
>CAZJBR010000153.1:0-1529 GCA_964544435.1 uncultured Methanosarcinales archaeon | reverse complement strand
CATGCCGGCAGAAAAACAGTTCACGAAGGGGATGTAAAGCTGGCTGCTAAATGAAAATTTAATTAGGATTTTTCAAAAATGGGAGATGCACAATCTTTGCCAAGCGGGAAAGAAGATCTTGAATTAAGGATCAACCCATACCATATTCAAACTATTCGACAATTGTTGGATAACCTACTTGGAGTGACAAACACAATAGGCTGCGTAGACCCTCGAGAAGGGATTCGGGATGGTAACCAAGTACTACAGGTGGGAGAAAGGAGTGGTGACCCAGAAAAACTTATGGGGAAGGTTTATTATCAAATCATTTATCCAATGGGAGTTAAGGGTATCACGACCATAACGATAAGACCTGAAGGAAAACATATTCCTAAAGAATTTATTGAAGGATTACGGGGTTTAATTATATATTGACTTATTACATAGGCATTCTATTTTAAGAAAATCTTTTAAACAGTCCTCATTTCTTTGGCTTTAAATGGGCTGGTAGTTAAATCCGGCATAACGCACCCATGGCATGGGTGATCGCCAAAAAGCGACCCATCAGGCTCCGGGTTCAAATTGTTGAAAGCGAGCATATTTTCAACATGCATATCCCGGCCAGTCCATTTTTTAATAAAAATCAAAAAAATGCTCGGCATAATCTCAGACACGCACGAAAACGAGGAAGCTATCAAGAAAGCTGTAAGAGTATTCAAAGAAAGGAAAGTGGAATTTGCGGTGCATTGCGGCGATATAATAAGCCCGCCAATGCTTGAGCATTTCAGGGGGTTAAAAATGAAATTCGTTTTCGGCAACAACGACGGCGAAAGAAATGGGCTGCTCAGCCAGTGCAGGGCATTCAAATATGATGAAATCAAAGATGAGCTGAAATTTGAATACAAGGGAAAAAACTTTTACGTTTATCACGGGACTGACGGAAGCAAACTTGACGCTGCAATCAAAAGCAATAAATATGACTATGTTTTCACCGGCCACACGCATATAAAAAGAGACGATAAATTCGGCAAGACAAGAGTTATCAATCCTGGGGCTTTGTTCAGGATTTACCCGTATACTATTGCGCTGCTCGATGCTGAAAATGACAAGCTGGAATTTGTGAAAATAAGCTAAAATGGAAGACTGCATATTCTGCAAGATTGTTGAAGGAAAGATACCAACGTCCAAAGTCTATGAAGATGCAAAAGTAATCGGCTTTCTTGACATAATGCCTGCAAACAAAGGGCATTGCCTTGTCATCCCAAAAAAACATTCAGAGAATCTTACGGAAATGAATGAGGATGATTCAGCATCATTAATACAGGCAGCAAGAAAAATTGCAAAAGCATTGTCCTTGAGCTTCGGCAACGCTGGCTTCAACATTGTAATGAACAACGGCAAAGAAGCCGGCCAGGTCGTCAATCACGCGCACATCCACATAATCCCGAGATTCCAGAAAGACAGGCTGAGGATAAAATGGAGCCACATCAAATACAGCGAGAATGAGATAAATGAGTATGCCGACAAGATAAGGAAATTCATTTAGCAAC
>CAZJBR010000152.1:0-1534 GCA_964544435.1 uncultured Methanosarcinales archaeon | reverse complement strand
AAGCCTCTATCTTCGGGACTTTCACTCCCATTATGTTCTTTGTCGTCAATTTGACATCTGGAATGTCCTTTATTGCCATTGCAATCGACTTAACTTTTAGGTCGCCTTCAAGGGCCCTTGCAATATTTATTTTTTCCAGTGCAGTCCTGTATTCATTTACCAGCTCTTCCCTGAGCGATTTCGCCTTTTTCAATATTTCAAAAAACTCCAGAATAAGCCCATCCCTCTTCTTTTTCAGCAGGCTGTATCCGGATTTAGCTAATCTAATCTGCTTTTTTAATTTCAATAATTCGCTTCTGGTTGGCTTGATGTCTTGGGGCATTTTATTTAATGTTTTAATAATGAATATTTTTGTTCTTCTTGCGCTTGACAATAGGCGCATTCCAATAATTTATTTGGCAATTAAAAACATTAAAAATAATTTTTATTGCTCCTTGTGATATTTTTTCCTCAACTCCGGGCTGATTCTTGTCAATTCGTTCTCGGGCAGGATGCCAAGCAGTTTCCATCCAAGATCAAGAGTTTCTGCAATGCTTCTGTCCTCGTCTCTTCTCTGCCTCACGAATTTGTCCTCGAACTCAGCGGCAAACTTAAGCAGTTTTTTATCCCTGTCGCTTAACGCCTCCTCTCCGACAATTGCAACCAGTCCCCTTAAATCCCTTCCTTCTGCATAGGCAGCATACATCTGGTCAGACACTTGCTTGTGGTCTTCCCTCGTCCTTGTTGGCCCAATTCCCAAATTCATTAGCCTGGAAAGCGATGGCAGGACGTCAATGCTTGGATAAACTCCTTTTCTATGAAGCTCCCTCATCAAAACAATCTGTCCTTCGGTTATGTAGCCCGTTAAATCCGGGATAGGGTGAGTTATGTCATCGCCAACCATTGTAAGTATCGGAATCTGGGTAACACTTCCTTTTTTTCCTTTTATGACCCCTGCCCTTTCATAAATTGTTGCCAAATCGGTATACATGTAGCCCGGATATCCTCTTCTTCCCGGGATTTCTTCACGAGCAGCGCCAATCTCCCTTAGGGATTCGCAATAACTAGTCATATCTGTTAAGATTACAAGAACATGTGCGTCATGCTCATATGCAAAATATTCTGCTGCTGTCAATGCCATTCTTGGCGTAACTAATCTTTCAACAGCAGGGTCATTTGCAAGGTTCAGGAAAACAACGCTTCTTTCCAAAGCTCCAGTCTGCTCAAAATCATTCATGAAATACTGGGCTTCCTCGTTTGTGATTCCCATTGCTGCAAACACAACTACAAAATTTTCCTGCTTGCCAATTACTTTTGCCTGCCTTGCAATTTGCAAAGCAATTTCATTATGGGGTAATCCATTACCCGAAAATAGAGGTAATTTTTGACCCCTCACAAGAGTGAACATCGCATCAATTGTTGAAACACCTGTTTGTATAAAATCATGTGGAGAGCTTCTTGCAAATGGGTTGATTGCAGCTCCAATTATATCAAGCCTCTTTTCTGGTATAACCTCCGGGCCATTGTCAATCGGCTTGCCTGAGCCGCTTAAAAC
>CAZJBR010000151.1:0-1551 GCA_964544435.1 uncultured Methanosarcinales archaeon | reverse complement strand
GATAATATTTCATGGCACAAAGGCGGAACATTGCTTGAAGCTTTGGACACATTTAAAGAACCTCAAAAACCAACTCAGCTGCCATTAAGGTTACCTATTCAAGATGTGTATAACATTACTGGAATAGGTGTTGTGCCTGTTGGTAAAGTTGTGTCTGGTGTGATGAAAGTTAATGACAAGGTTATTGTTGTGCCAGCAAGAGAAGGCAAAGGTATAACAGGTGAAGTAAAAAGCATCGAAATGCATCATGAGCAGATGCAAGAAGCAGAGCCAGGCGATAATGTTGGATTCAACGTTAGGGGTATTGAAAAGAAAGACATTGCAAGAGGTGATGTTTTAGGCCATGTGAACAATGTTCCAACAGTAGCAACAGAGTTTACAGCCCAGCTAATTGTATTAAATCATCCAACTGTTATAACAGTGGGTTACACACCTGTATTCCATGTTCACACAGCACAGGTTGCATGTCAAATTACTGAGATAGTAAAGAAACTTGACCCAGCAACAGGCGCAACAAAAGAAGAAAAGCCTGATTTCATTAAGAATGGAGATGCCGCTATTGTTAAAATTAAGCCAATACAGCCATTGTGCATAGAAAAGCAAAGTGAAATTCCACAAATGGCTAGATTCGCTGTGCGTGACTCAGGTGTGACTGTAGCTGCTGGCATGTGTATTGACATAGTGAAAAAGTAAATTTTGTTTATTTTCCTTATTTTTAAGGATCATGATAAACTAACAATTATCATGAAGCACTAAGTTGCATGCGAGTCCGCGAGCATGCTCGCGAACTTTGCGTATCAACACCAAGTGATTAAAATGCAAAAAGCAAGAATTAAACTGGCAAGCATTGACATTAATAAAATTAATGAAGTATGCAACTACATTAAAGATATAGCTGAAAAAACAGGTGTGGATATGCGTGGCCCAATTCCTTTGCCAACAAAGAGGTTAAGAGTGACAACAAGGAAAAGCCCTGATGGAGAAGGCACAGCAACTTGGGAAAGATATGAAATGAGAGTTCATAAACGGCTTATCGACCTCGGTCTTGATGAAAGAGCTTTACGCTTAGTGATGAGGGTTCCTATCCCTGAGGGTTTGAATATAGAAATTGAGATGATTGAATAACTGCTTCTAGAATATGTCAGAAATAAAAATTATATCAATATTAAAAATAATCAACAAACATTTATAAATTAAAATTAAATTCAATTTCTTACGCCGGGATCGCATAACCTGGTACTTGCAAGTTTGTATAAAGCAGGAAATTGCGCAGGCCTGGAAAATTTAAGTTTTAGAAAGCCTGTTTCCGTATAGGATGTCTGGGTTCAAAAATCTTGATGTTTGGTACGAGCTTCGTTGCCTGACTTAACACAAGCAATAAAGTATGAAGAACATCAAAATTGAAAGTCCCAGTCCCGGCGTTTTGCTCCCGTAGTGTAGAGAACATTATTGTTCGCATAATTCGGACAATCATACTGCCCTCTCGGATTAATCATCAATAGTTAATGAAGAAAGGCAGTGACCCGAGTTCAAATCTCGGCGGGAGCATTT
>CAZJBR010000150.1:0-1558 GCA_964544435.1 uncultured Methanosarcinales archaeon | reverse complement strand
CGCTTTAAGGAAAGACGGCACAAGGGTCATGGTCAAGATTTACAGATTGGAAACCTGCGATTTCAACAGAATGTATGATTACATCAAAGATGACAAAAGATTTCTGAGCCTCAAGAAGGGAAAAAGAAATATCATATTCTCATGGGTGCAGAGGGAATACAGAAATTTATTAAAGGCAAGGCAGGCTAACGTAAGCGTTCCGACTCCATTGACATTTTCCAGCCATGTACTGGTGCTTGAGTTTATCGGAGACGATGGAACTATAGCCCCCAAGCTTAAAGATGAGCTTCCAAACAATCCAAAGGATTTTTTTGATAAAATAATTGTTAATATGAAAAAACTGCACAAGGCCGGGCTGGTCCATGCGGATTTGTCGGCTTTTAACATTCTAAACTACAATGAAAAGCCGGTTTTTATTGATTTTTCGCAGTGCATGCCGTTGGACAGCTCAAGGGCAAACGAGTACTTGGAAAGGGATGTAAGAAATATATGCACTTTTTTCAAAAAAATCGGTTTAAAATTAGACGATAAAAAAGTCAAAGCTCAGATTACAGGAAAATAAAAAACTCTTCAATATTTTTAAAATTAAAAAATAATGGCAAAAGACGTTTAATGCGTTGAGTAAGAAATGAATATCAAATAAAATCCAATAAAACAAATAAACTTAAAAACAATTTGTAATTTCAATTAAATAAAATGGTAGAATATTCTTATGAGTTAAAAGTTCCGAGGAACAGGGTGGCCGTCATTATAGGCAAGGAAGGCAGCGTAAAAAAGGAGATAGAAGGGGCCACAAAAACAAAGCTAGACATAGACTCAAAAGAGGGCGACGTTTTCATTTCGGGGGAAGATGCTCTCGGGCTTTACACGGCAAGGGAGATAATAAAAGCGGTAGGCAGGGGCTTCAACCCTGAAATTGCAAAGCTTTTGCTCAAGCCGGAATATATTTTTGAGGTTGTGGACTTGGGCGAGTTTGCCAAGTCCAAGGAATCAATGCTTCGGTTGAAAGGAAGGGTTATCGGCAAGGAAGGCAAATCCCGAAGGCTCATAGAGGAACTAACAGAATGCAACATCTCGGTTTTCGGAAAAACAATAAGTGTTATAGGACTGCCTGAGTCAGCTTCTGACGCAAGGCGCGCAATCGAATCATTGCTAAGGGGCTCAACGCATGCAAATGTATACAAATGGCTTGAGAAACGAAGACGAGAGCTGAAGAGAAGGGCAGTAATGGAGATTTGATATGGCAAAAGAGCAAGTCTCAGAAACCAAAGAAACGCCAATAGCATACGAGCTGGCTAAAAGGCAGAAAGAAATTTCAGTAGCTGAATTCTTCACAAAAAACAGGCATCTTTTGGGCTTTGACAACAAGAGAAAGGCATTGCTTATGGCTGTAAAAGAAGCTGTTGATAATTCTCTTGATGCCTGTGAAGAGGCAAGGATGCCTCCTGAAATCAGCGTCGAAATCATACAGATGGCCGAATTTAAATATAAAGTTGTTATCGAAGACAACGGCCCCGGCATAGTGAAAAAGCAAATCCCGAATATATTTGCCAAGCTG
>CAZJBR010000149.1:0-1560 GCA_964544435.1 uncultured Methanosarcinales archaeon | reverse complement strand
CAAATTGGCTCAGCCATGCAGTCTTTTTCTTTTGTTGAGAAATATAAACAATGAAATCAAGGAAATTACAGACAAGAGCGCCAATATAAACATGGGGTAATACGCATCGGCTTCCTTTTCGATTGCAACGGCATAGCCAGTTATTTTTTGCTGGCTTTCTGTTGGAATGAGATCGAAAGATAAAATCGAAACCATGAATGCCATCAAAACAGCCAAAGCATAATTTTTTACAAATCGGGTTTCTGAATGCTTTAACAACAGCCTTTGGACATATGATTCTTCATAGCCATGATCTACCAAAACTTTTCGCACAGAGTCCTTTGAAAAGCCTTTGCCCAAATGTTTTTTTATATAAGCTCTCAATTTCTTATCTACAATCGTTTTGTGTAGCATTTCACTGGTTCTTTGCTATCCAACTATAAAAACATTTATATATTGGGATTGTTAACAATAGTTAAGATTTATATGGAGCAGGAAGCAAAAACACAATTAATTACAAAAGATATGACTATTGGAAATGTTGTTTCTAAATATCCGGCTGTGATTGAGCCCTTGCAAAATGCTGGTGTGCATTGTGTTGGCTGCCATGTTTCTTACCATGAAACATTGGAGGAGGGCTTTAAAGGGCACGGAATGTCGGATGAAGATGTAGAAAGTGTAATCGCCAAGCTGAATGTTGCAGTTGAAGAAGGAAAGCTTGAAGAGGGGAAAGAGTTTATAATAACAAACAAGGCAGCTGAAAAGCTGAAGGAAGTTCTCAAGGAAAATAACAAGGAAGGCTCTGGACTTAGGGTGGAGCTTGTGCCTGGAGGATGCTCCGGATTTCAGTACGGGCTTGAGCTGGATGACAGCACAACAGAACTTGATAGGGTTATTGAAGAAAAAGACGTGAAGATTATAATCAGCAAGGAAAATCTTCAGTTCCTGAAAGGGGCAAAGCTCGATTACGTGGACAGCCTGCAGGGCGGCGGCTTCAAAATAAGCAATCCAAACGCGCATAGTTCCTGCGGCTGCGGACAGAGCTTTGAGCATTGATTTTGGTGATTCTTATGGGGCAAAAAGGCAAAGAAATTGTAAAACTGGACCATAAATGGCTGATAGATGAATTGAACAAAGCTTATGCTTTCGAGTGGGTCGTGCATTATTATGCTTCTTTGGCTTCCAATATCGTTTCAGGTTTAGCAACGCCTATCTATGCAGAAATTTTCAAAAAGGCATCTGAAGGCGAGCTTGGGCACGCAAACAGGATTGCGAAAAGGATTGCAGAGCTTGGCGGCGAGCCCTCTTTATCAATGGGTGAAATAGAAAAAGTTGCCGGTATTGGAATTATAAAATTTCCTGAGAATAAATCAGATATCAAAGGGTTTATCAAGCTTTTCATAAAGATGGAGCAGCATGCAATCGAGCTGTATAATAATCTTGCACAATCAACTCACGGCAAAGATTTGGTCACGCATGAGCTTGCAGAAGACTTGCTTTCTGAAGAAGTTGCCGAAGAAGAAGAGTACGAGAATTTGCTGAGAGAGTGAGTTAACTTATCATCAATTATTTAAAATCACA
>CAZJBR010000148.1:0-1586 GCA_964544435.1 uncultured Methanosarcinales archaeon | reverse complement strand
TCTGTTATACCACCAGTAAAATGCTGATTGGCATAGTTGGAAAAGCAAATGTTGGAAAAAGTACTTTTTTTAAAGCTCAAACTCTAGCTGGTGTAGATATAGGAAATTTTCCGTTCACAACTATTCGTCCAAACCGCGGTTCCGGTTATGTAAGGGTTGATTGCGTGGACAAAGAGTTTAATGTGAAGTGCAATCCGCGATTTGGATACTGCATCGACAGTAAAAGATTTGTGCCTGTTGAATTGCTTGATGTTGCCGGCTTAGTGCCAGGGGCTCATGAAGGCAAGGGCATGGGCAATCAGTTTCTTGATGACTTAAATCAAGCAGATGTCCTTATTCATATAACAGATGTTGCTGGCTCTACAAATGAAAAAGGCGAGTCAGTCCCTCCATTAAGCTACGACCCTTCAAATGACGTTAAATTTCTTGAGCACGAACTTGACATGTGGTACTTAAGGCTGATAGAGAAAGGCTGGGAGAGGTTTGCAAGGACTGTAAACCAGGAAAAGCCTGAGCTGAACAAGGCAGTTGCAAAACAGCTAAGCTCCCTTAGAGTTACCGAAAAGCTTATTGAAAGGGTAATCCAAAAATTAAGCCTGAATCCAGATATAATGAAGTGGGACAGGAGTGTGCTTTTGAGGATAGCTACAGAACTGAGAAGGATTACAAAGCCAATGGTCATTGCATGCAACAAGATAGACATTAAAGGATCTGAAGAAAATTTTGAAAGATTAAAAGTGGAATTTCCGCAATACATTCTTATTGGCTGCAGCGCAGAAGCTGAACTGGCTTTAAGAGAGGCTGCAAAGCACGGACTGATTAATTATGTTCCAGGAGATTCTGACTTCAAAATCATTGACGAAGGCAAGCTGAGCGACAAGCAAAAGAATGCGTTAAATTTCATAAAAACGGAAATTCTTGAAAAATTTGGCTCTACGGGAGTTCAGCAGGTGATTGACATTGCTGTTTTTGAATTATTGAAGTATATTGCCATATTTCCCGGCGGAGTCAACAAGCTGGCAGACCAGCACGGAAATATAATCCCAGATTGCTTTTTGATGCCGCCAAACACCACAGCCCTTGATTTTGCCTTTAAATTGCACACTGACATCGGCAATCATTTCATAAAGGCGATAGATGTAAAAAGCAAGAGGCCTGTCGGAAAAGAGCATTTACTGAAGCACAGGGATGTTGTGGAGATTGTGACGGGAAAATAGTATTTATTTCAAGTTTTCAAATTCTTCTAGTGTTAAGCCTGCATCTTTTATAATTCTTGAAAGAGTTCCCTTTTTCAATTCAGAATGCAATGGAATTGTCAGTTTTATTATTTCAGCCCCAGAGTATTTCTCTAACCTTACGTGAGAACCTTTCTGCCGAGTTGCTATAAAGCCTGCCCTTTTTAGCCTCTTAATAACCTCAATTCCAGAAATTAAAGGGAGCTTCATATCGAAACTACAACCTTTTCCCCTTCATAATCTGTAAGCTCGTTTGTATCGGGCTCTAAATAAAGCTGGATAGCTTCCTTAATATTCCTTAAAGCTTCCTTTTTAGTTTCTCCTTGTGAAACGCATCCTTTCAAAGAAGGC
>CAZJBR010000147.1:0-1589 GCA_964544435.1 uncultured Methanosarcinales archaeon | reverse complement strand
CAATTGAAAAATTCAATAACAAGATTAGATAGCGCTATAGTCGCTTTTTCCGGCGGAGTTGACAGCACCCTTGTTTTAAAAGCGGCCTTTGATATTTTGAAAGAGAATGCTATTGCAGTCACAGCAGACAGCCCTTCATTGCCCAGGAGAGAGCTTGAAGAAGCAAAGAAAATTGCAGAGAAAATTGGAGCAAAACATCTGATAATCACAACAAGGGAAACGGAAAATGCAGATTACCTGAAAAACCCAAGCAACAGGTGCTATCACTGCAAGACGGAATTGTACAGCAGACTAAAAGAGGTTTCAGGCCAATTAGGGATAAAAAGCATAGTCAACGGCACAAATTTTGACGATTTGGGGGACCATAGGCCGGGGCTGAAAGCGGCAGACGAAAATAACGTCATAAGCCCGCTGAAGGACGCAAAGCTCACAAAAAATGAGGTCAGGGAACTCGCAAGACACCTCCACCTGGAAGCCTGGGACAAGCCATCTTCCCCGTGCCTGAGCTCAAGGATTCCGTACGGCAACGAAATAACGATGAAAAAGCTGAGGATGGTGGAGGAAGCCGAAAATTTCCTGAAAGATTTTGGAATAAAAGAATTAAGGGTAAGGCATTTCGGCAATACAGCAAGAATAGAAGTCAATGAAAAAGACAAAGAGACAATAAACGCCAATATAAAATTTATTGGAAAAAAATTCAACGAGATTGGATTTAGTCAAATAGAAACTTCAAATTTTAAAAGCGGAAATTTAAACTTAGCCATAAATGTACGAGCAGAAAATTAGGAAGTTAATGGATGAGGTAGCTAAGAATAAGATTAACGTAGATTCTGCTGTGGGAAAATTAAAATTTATGCCGTTCGAGGACTTGGGGTTTGCCAAAATAGACCATCATAGGGCATTAAGGAAAGGCTTTCCGGAAGTTGTTTTCTGCCAGAATAAAACTAAAGAGCATGTTGTTGAAATAATAAAAAAGTTGTCGAAAAACAACAATCAGGTTCTTGCTACACGCGCAACAGAGGAAATGTTTATTGGTATCAAGAAACATATTAAGAATGCGCGATACAATAAATATTCTAAAACAATAATAATAAATAAAAATAATAAAATAATGAAAAAAGGAAAAATTCTAATTTTGAGCGCAGGCACGTCTGATATTAATGTCGCGGAAGAGGCGGCAGTTGTTGCAGAAGCAATGGGCAACAAAGTGGAGAGGCTTTATGATGTCGGGGTTGCAGGCCTGCACAGGCTGCTGAGCAATAAATACAAGATTGAAGATGCTAATGTTTTGGTTATTGTTGCGGGCATGGACGGCGCGCTGCCAAGTGTTGTTTCCGGATTGTCAGACAAGCCTATAATCGCTGTTCCTACCTCTGTTGGCTACGGGGCTTCATTTAAAGGGATTGCTCCGTTGCTTACAATGCTGAATTCCTGCTCGCCAGGAGTTGCTGTTGTGAACATAGACAATGGATTTGGCGCGGGATATTTTGCAAGCTTGATAAACAGATAATTGGGTTGATTTTTATTTTTTAAACTATACTCACGGACAAAAATAATTATACAATAGTTGTCCGTTCGTAATATGTCGA
>CAZJBR010000146.1:0-1591 GCA_964544435.1 uncultured Methanosarcinales archaeon | reverse complement strand
TTTTCTGCTTTCCTCAAGCACCATTCAACCTTATTCTTTGCATGGCTCATTTTTGTAATAAGTCAATAATTAAGTCCTCTCCAAAAACCACTATGCCTTTTAAAGCATTCAACAATACTTTGTCTCCTTTTTTAATGTTTTTTATAAAATCTTCTTCAGTTTGATAGATAGGGTGAAGTTTTTTAACATTTATTGCGTCTGTCTCTTCTACTTCTTTTTTAACCTTAGAAAATCTTTCTTTGCCGGTAATTAAAACTAAATCTATATCCCTTGCTTCTTTGTGCTTTCTTAGGACAGATCCAAACAAGATAGCTGCGTCAGCGCTTTCAATTTTCTTAACTTCAGAAGCCCATACCTTAATGTAGGGATTAGCTTGCTGTATTTCTCTCTTCAACAAGAATTTAATGTACTCCCTTACATAATCATTTCCAAAATTCAGCTTGTAGAATTTTGCCTTTCCAAGCTCTCTGGAAACCAGAATATTCTCCTTCTCCAGCCTTCTTGCTATCTTTAAAGCGCCCATTGCGCTAATCCCCATGTGCTTTGCAATGCTGCTGGCATTGTACTCAATTTCAGGGCTTTTGAAGATGCTTAGCACAAGCATCATCTCATTATTTGTTATTTCATTCATTTAAACTCACAGTTTATATATTTAAACTGCAAGTTTATAAAGCTTTTGGTCATTAATATCATAAAATGCGCGTAAATTGCACAATACTGCGGTGATTCGTCTTGCAGCAGTTACGCAAGAATTAAATACTAATTCTTAAAAATAATCAAATAAAAAAGAGGTGGCAGATGAGGGTTATTTTTACTGTGTTAATTTTTATTCTCTTAAGTATTGACGCTTACGCCTGGCAGACTTACCAGAATGACCTGAGGAATACGGGAGCTTCTAATGAGACAGGCTATTTTCCCCTTCAAACCTCAAATTTCAGCGATGATTCGCTTGGCATGAATTTTCAGCCATTGGTTGATGATTTGAATGCTGATGGAAAGAATGAAATTGCTGTTTTTGCCAATGATTCACTGGTAATTTTCAACCCAACGCTTTCAATATTGAACCAGACAAAAGTTGGTGGAATTCTCGGCCAGCCTACATTGTTTAATTTTGATGAGGACAGCTCAATGGAGATTGTATTCAATGCAAGGCAAAACTCGACAGACTATTTTTTCGCTTACCAGTACAGCAATTTTAAATTGCAGCAGGAATTCAACATAACCCTGCCAAACGAGGCTAATTTCAGCGGGATAAAGTGCTTGAATCTGAACAATACCAATATTTGTGTCTTTAAGGATACAAAAAATTACATTCATGTTATCAATATGACTTCTAAAACAAACAGCTCTTACAACACATCAATCTACGAAGAGAGAATGCATACAGCTCCAGCAATAGGCGACATAGACAATGACGGAAATATGGAAGCAGTCTGGTGGTTTGATGAGGATAATTCAAGCGGCTACGGATTTTTGGTTTTTGATTTAAACAACAGAAGTCTGGAAACAAATTTTAACAACAGCGGCATTGTGGACAATATATTTTCCCCTAATTTAGTCGTCCAGGGCGCTCCTGGATATCCCGGATATG
>CAZJBR010000145.1:0-1645 GCA_964544435.1 uncultured Methanosarcinales archaeon | reverse complement strand
TAAAACTCCTTCAAAAACCTTACCAATTCATTCGCCTTGTCAAAATCCATAAACTCCCGCTTTGTCATTGAGGGAATGTTCTTCGGTTTTCTTTTGTTGAAGATGACTAAGTTGTCAGCGTCCAATAATTTTGACAAGGACTGCATCTGGGGGTTGACTTTATCGCTTACTTCAGTCAGTATAATCTCCTTATCCTTCCTTGCAATTATGTCAAACGGCGTCTTTTTTGTTTCAGTCGCATCAAACCCAAGCTCCCAATATTTTCTTGAAACCTCTGTCTCAAACTTGGTTTCCCGCTGCGGCTGGGCAAAAACGTTTATCTCGTTAAAAACATTATACCCAAACAAATCGTAGATTTTTTTTGCCTTGTTCACTGTGACTTCTGAATTCTCGTTCTCGTATTTGATAATCATCCCGCTCGTAACCCCAATTTTCTTGGACAAAGAATTCAGCGAAAAGCCTTGTTCCTCCCTTTTCTCTTTCAGCCTATTTCCTGCTACAGAGGCTGTCAATCCTGCCTGGCCCCTCTTGACAAAAGGAAACCTGTTGCTGACACAGTTCAAGAAAGTATTGAAATTTAGCGTGTGGATGTTGAATCTCGAGTAAACCACATTATCTTCAAGTCTGCTTCCTGCTTTTTCAGATATTATTAAGGGTGATGCGCCAACATATGATGCAACTGCAGCCATGTCCTCTGTGTACTGCCTGCTGATTGAATTAGCGTCTTCAAGAATCTTAATAAGGAGTATCTTGTCCTGCCTTCTAGCAAGCATGTCAAAGCATGTCCTCGTAAGGCTTTTTACAGTAAATCCTTTCTTCAGCAAAAAAATGCCTACCTTGTCAAGCAGTGTCTGTTTCATTGTCTGAAAAGAAAAAATTGCGGTTTAAAAATGTTTTTATAATTGCTGATGATTTCAAAAAACAAAATATAAATACCAATTGCCAAATCAACAAGCTATGATTGTTACGATATCAGGCAAGGCTGGTTCTGGAAAGAGCACTGTAGCGAGGCTACTAGCCCACAAGCTTGGGGTAAATCACTATTCTATAGGAGACTTAATGAGGGCCATGGCAATGGAAAAAGGGATAACCCTCCTTGAGCTTAATAATCTGGCGGAGATGGACAAGTCGATTGATTTCGAGCTTGACAACAAGCTGAAAGAGCTTGGCAAAAAAAAGGAAAACTTTGTCGTCGATGGACGGCTCACTGCGTTCTTCATCCCCCATGCGGATGTCAAGGTATTTCTTGACGCTGATGACAAAGTAAGGGCGGAAAGAATATTAAAAGACAAAAGGCAGCAGGAAAAAAATAAAGACCTTGGTGAGGCAATAGATAACATTAAAAGAAGAGAGGAGAGTGAGAAAAGAAGATACCAGACGTATTACGGCATAGATTATTTTGACAAAAAACTCTATAATTATGTTATTGACACAACCCACCTCACTCCGGGGCAAGTTGTTGAGCAAATGGTTAAGCTTGTGAAATCAAAGCAGTGATTATTCACTATCTTGAAGGTATTTTTTAATCCGTTCGCGTGACTTGCGAGGTGAGCTTGGCGAGCCTCGCTCACAACGTCACTGCTCACAATGTTTACACTCGGCGAAATTTGGGTAGATGGCGAGCGAGGCTTGCGAGCCTCGCATG
>CAZJBR010000144.1:0-1659 GCA_964544435.1 uncultured Methanosarcinales archaeon | reverse complement strand
ATCGATGTAGTCCGCTCCAAACTCCAGAGCTTTTGTCAGCAGTTGAATTCTTTCATCTTCATCTCCATTAAAAAATCCGCCTTCGCCCTTTTTTCTATTTGTCGCGATAACGGGTTTTTTGCAGTGTTTAACCAGCATATTCAATTTTGATAGTTCCATTTCTCTCAAATAATCCAGCCTTAGCTCAATCAAATCAGCGTTATCAGCCTTCTTTATGTCCCTGACTGCATTTTCAGCGTCCTTTGCCGTTATTACTGCAGCAAGCATTTTTATTCTTCCAGGATTTTTTTAATATCATCTATCGTTACTTTGTCAGAAATAAATGTATCTCCTATTTCATTGAGCAAAATAAAATTTATCTTCCCATCGATTATTTTTTTGTCATATTGCACATATTCCAGAATTTTTTTGGGCTTCAATTTATGGTGGCTCAGCCTGTGCGGCAATCCGATATGCCCGAGCAGGTTATTCTGCCTTATCACAGAGCCTTCGTGCAGAAATCCGAGCTTTGCTGACAGCTTTGCGGCGTATGACATGCCGACTGCAATTGCATTCCCATGGCTTATTTTGTAATTCAGTGCAGATTCAATAGCATGCCCTATTGTGTGCCCGTAGTTAAGAATTTTCCTTAAACCCTTTTCCTTTTCGTCTTCAGCCACAATAGATGCCTTTATCTCGCAGCTCCTCTTTATTGCATGTTTTAAAGCTTCTAAATCATAACTCAAAATTTTATCTATATTTTTTTCCAGAAAGTGGAAGAAGTCCTTGTCTTTAGTCAAGGCGTGCTTTATTATTTCAGCCAGGCCGTTTGCCAGCTCCTCTTTCGGCAGGGTTTTCAGGAAATTCAGGTCTATAATGACTTTTTTTGGCTGATAAAAAGCCCCTATTGCATTTTTTGCGTGCGATGTGTCAATTCCAACCTTTCCCCCAATTGAGCTGTCAACCATCGCAAGCAATGTTGTAGGAACTTGTATGTATGGAATTCCTCTCATATAAGTTGCCGCCACAAACCCGGCAATATCTCCCACAACACCGCCTCCAAGCGCAATTATGCATGTGTCTCTGCCAAGAGCCAGCTTAAGCATTTCATTCTCTATCTTCTCCTTAGTCTTTCTGCTCTTGTTTTTCTCCCCAGAAGGAAAAGTGATAAGGTGTGAATGCAGGTTTTTATTTTGCAAATCCAAAAGCAGTTTCTTCCCGTAAATTCTGCCGACATTGGAATCTGTTATTATCACGTATGCATTTCCCAATGGCCTGTTTATTAGCTCTGCAGCCAAATTTTTGATCAAGCCTTTATCTATAAGAATGTCGTATGAATTATCCACTTCTCCCTTTAAATTGACTCTTACACTTTCCATTTTCTATACTTTTCTTCCTATGACATTAGCTATTAACTTTAATTCATTCATTAGCTTCTCAAATCTCCTGACGCTTATTGTCTGGTCTGCATCGCTGACTGATTTTTCCGGGTTTGTGTGGACTTCTATCAATAATCCGTCTGCTCCTGCTGCAACAGCGGCCTTGCTCATTGGGCTTACCAAAGTGTACTTGCCAGTCCCGTGGCTTGGATCAACAACAACAGGCAAATGAGTCAGCTCCTTGACGGCAGGCACTGCATTAAGATCAAGAGTATTTCTTGTGGCAGTTTCAAATGTCCTT
>CAZJBR010000143.1:0-1662 GCA_964544435.1 uncultured Methanosarcinales archaeon | reverse complement strand
TCCCGATGCCGACTCTTGAACTTGTATTATCAACAAACAAAGTATTCATGCCAATGGATGTGTTTCCTCTTAAAGATGCATTTCCATCAACTTCTAATTTATTTGCTGGAGCAGTAGTCCCAATTCCAACATTGCCAGAGCTCGTTGCCAAGTAAGTGTTATGCGCAACTATATCATTAGCTATAAAGTTTCTAGTGCCTTCAATGTTCAAGTCATAGACGTGCTGCTCACCGGCGGCTTTGATAGTGGCTATTTCATCAAAAGTTATAGAGCCGAAAGTTTTATATACTTGATTCACATTATTCACAGAATACACAGAATTTAATGTAATAGGAGGTAAAACAATGCCAAACATAACATTGTCGGTTTCGGAGGATTTGAAAAAGGAAATGGAATCGCTGCCGGAGATAAATTGGTCAGAAGTAACCCGAGAATTTTTGTCTGAGAAAGTCAAAAGGCTGGCGTTCCTTAAAAAGCTGGAGGCGCAGCTTGAGTCCAAGGAAGAGCAGGAATTGACTAAATGGTCTGTTGAATTGGGAAGGAAGGCAAAGAAAGGAAGGTTCAAGCGATTGCTTGCAGAACTATCCCCTGAGAGAAGGGAAGAATTACTTTCTAAGCTGTCCCCAGAGAAAAGACGCAAAGCATTAGAGTAGAAAATGAAATTAGTATTGGATAATAACGTATTGTTTTCAATTATGAACCCAAAATCTGCCGCTTCATATCTCTTTTCATTGCTTAGAGCCGGATTTTCTGCTCCGGAATTCATCAAATCAGAGTTCGATGAGCACAAGGGCGATTGCTTATTTAAGTCTAAATTATCTGAGCACGAGTTTGAGATGAGGCAGGCAGAAGTTGAAAATGCTATTAATTTCTTCAAGCTTTCAGAATATGATGATTTTCTTGAAGCATCGGCAAATGCGCTGCCAGATTCTGACGATGCCGATTTTGTTGCGCTTGCGCTGTTGCTCAAAGCGGCAATCTGGTCAAATGACCCGCACCTCAAGCAGCAGTCGCTCGTTAAAGTGTACACTACTGCGGAACTGATTGGCAAAATGCTGAATGAGGAAATCTGAGTAATTTGTTTTTCTTCAATTTTCGGGATGGCAATCTCCATGCCTCTTCTTAAATCCCTAACCTCAACCCATCTAGTGCAATAACCGTTAAAGTTATCTGGCTCTTTGTTCCAAACATTATTGGCATATTTATCACACAATTCTTTATCATATAACTTAACAAAATATGGATGCTCTGCTGTTGTGTTTATAGCTCTTCCATCTTCTGTAGCCATCTCATAAATTGGCTTAATGCCATGGTCAAGCCGGATTGACTTTTCTTTGGACTACTTTTCCTGTTTTGTTTTTTATTTTCATTCCAGATGAATTATGACATTATTATCACTCGTGACCCTCATGCCAGTAGTGCCTTGCGTGGCATTGAAAGTTCCTGCTACCTCTAATTTGCTTGCCGGCACCGTCGTCCCGATACCGACGTTGCCTGAAGGATTCTGGAATAATCCTTGTACCCCACTTCCACTTTCAACACTTAAAGTTCCTCTAATAGTTAAAGTTTGATTCGGAGCAGTATTGTTTATTCCAACATTACCTTTGCCATCAATCCTTAATCTTTCAGCAGCATGCCCAACACCATCTCCAGTGTCAGGAA
>CAZJBR010000142.1:0-1685 GCA_964544435.1 uncultured Methanosarcinales archaeon | reverse complement strand
TGTACCACGAATTGATACTTTTTCTGATGGCAAATCCAAATGTTTTAAGTCAGACTCTTGTGCTTTCTGAAAAAATGCTTTGCGAATCTCTACCTTATCAAAATATTTTTTATACTCATCTGTTAATTCTGCAATTCTGTAATTTGTTAAGATATCACGCTTGACATCAATAGCTCTTATAGGTCCATAATCGCTATCCTCGGTAATACCATTGGATCTAGACCCCAATTGGACTCCTTCTAGTTTTTGTTTTGCAATTGATTCTAATGTTGATTCCACATATACAAAATCTACCTCATCAAATTCTTTTTTTCTGCAAAACAAATCTATATAAGAACTAGCAGGCAAGCCATAGAAAAAACGTCCTGATTTGTCAGGAAATTGACGGACATGTTTGGCATAATATGTCACTCCAACAGGGCTATTGAACTCTACTAAGACCGAAGTTATTGAACCGAAATGATAATTTCGTAATGATGTTTCTCTTAATTCTTCTGTAGTTAAGCCATTAGCTGTTACATAATATATTTTTCTTGGACCGAATAATTGGAATGCCATTCTTGAAGGAAATTATGCACTATATAAAAATTTTTCAGTTAACTATTTAAATATCCTAAGCACGAATAAGATTATGACACACCACGAGCATCAAACTCATTCCCATCATATGAACGTTTTTGACTGCATCAGGACCAGAAGATCTGTAAGGAAATACAAAGACAAGGACGTGCCTTGGGACAATATTGTTGAGATTCTGCAGTCCGGAAAGTATGCTCCGTGCGCCGGCAACATTTTTAACCTGAAGTTCGTTGTTGTGAAAAATGAGTCGAAAAGAAAAGCCATTTCGGAAGCAAGCGTGCAGCAGCACTGGATGCATGATGCTCCCATCCACATTGTTGTTGTCGGCGAGCCTGAAAAGGCAGAGCGGTATTACGGCACAAGAGGCGCAAGGCTTTACACTATACAGGCTGCAGGCGCTGCAATCCAAAACATGCTGCTTACGGCTCATTCTCTTGGATTAGGCTCCTGCTGGGTTGGCGCTTTTGACGAGGAAGAGATAAGGAGGCTCTGCAACCTTCCTGAGCATGTGAATGTGCAGGGAATTGTCACAATCGGCTATGCTGATGAAGTCCCGCAAATGCCTCCAAAATACAGGATAGAGCACGCCATGTTCTTCGAGAAATGGTGGGGCAGAATCGAAGGCCCGAAGACAGGATTAGGCATGTGGAGCCCTGTCATAAAAAGCGCCGTGCACAGGACGCATAAGCACATAAAGAAGCATGTTAATAAGCTGAAAGAAAAAATGAGGAAGAAGTGAATTTTAGTTCTTTATTTTCTTAAATTCATTGAATAAATTCTATAAAAATAACTATACTCACGGACAAAAAAATATTGAGCAATAGTTGTCCGTTCGTAATAAGCAAAGGCAATAATTATGCTCAATTATTTGTTGCCTTTACTATATAACAAGTAAAAAACGAGAGCGACCTCTTGATGCAAGCGATAAAGAAGTAACCCACTTGTGATTCTCTTATTGTATAAATAGGCGAGGCAAAATTTATTGGCAGGAAAAATTTTGCCGAGCACAAAATTATGCCGAAGGCGGATTGAAATTTTTAGTTTTCTATCTAACCTCAAATAAAAAAATGTGGCCCATTTCTGAGCCACCGCTTGCCTTCATAATG
>CAZJBR010000141.1:0-1703 GCA_964544435.1 uncultured Methanosarcinales archaeon | reverse complement strand
TTTGGAATTCTTGCTTCGATGATCTTCAAGACCTCGTTGTAGATTGTCCTTGGCCTTTTCGAAGCGTCAACATCCACAAGCAGTTTTTTCTTCTTGTAGTGCTCAATCAAAGGCGCTGTTTCCTCTTGGTAAACCTGGATTCTCTTTCTCACAGTTTCAGGCTCATCGTCTTTTCTTTGGACAAGAAGGCCATTGCATTTGTCGCAAGCGTCTTTCTTTTTAGGCTTCATTGTAACCAGATTGTACAAAGCGCCGCATTTGCTGCACATCCTGCGCTGGGTTGCTCTCTCAACGATCTCCTCTTCAGAAGCAACCAGGTTCAATACTAGGCTAATATTCTTCTTTAGCTTCCACAACGCGTTTTCCAGAAATTCCGCCTGATCCGTTGTTCTCGGATAGCCGTCAAGTATAAAGCCGTTCTTGAAGAAATCCTGCTTCAGCGCCTTCTCTATAACCTTGTTAACAACCATGTCAGGAACCAGCAACCCTTTTTCAACATACTGGGTAAGCTCGCTGTTGCCGCTTTTTATCTCATTCCTGAATATATCGCCTGTTGAAATATGCGGTATCTTGAGCTTGTCAGCAAGCAGATCAGACAATGTCCCTTTTCCAACTCCCGGCGGGCCGAATATTATCAGTTGCATATTAACCAAGGTAACCAATGTCCTCTTTTATATCTGTTTCTGTTTTCCATGAATCTCTCATTTTTTTAACAAATCCCAGCAACTCCTTCTTGATGGCTTCCCATTCATCAAAAAATTCATTTATTAAGCCTGCTTCGCTGCTCTCGTCATGCTCTAGAGAATTTTCTATTGAGCGCCTATTAAAGTCCATGAGCTTCCTGTAGAGGTCAAACATCCGTTTCTTCTCAACATCATCAAAATGCCTTGTCTCGTGCATAGCATAAAGGTTTGAAGCGTCGGGCTGAAGAGTCTCTTCGACCATGGTTGTGTAGAAATCAAGCTTTTCAGCTATTCTTCTTATGATCGCCCTAAGCAGGAAGTTTGTTTCCTCAAAATCGCTTAACTCAAGCTCAAAGTTAATCTCATTGAATTCAGGAAGCCTAAATCTCTTCCGCAGCTCATTGTATTGCTTTTCTATATCTTTGTTGGGCATTTTATTTTAAGGTCTCTTTTTTAAACTAAGCCTCCGGCCGGATGTGCGCCGGCGACCTTCGCTTGACTTCAAAATATAAGTTGTACAAGAGCGACGCAATAGCTACTATGCTACGGAGGCGTAAACAATCAGGTTTAAGACTTTGTTTATATAGGTTTTGAATGATAAAATTGTTAAGGTAAAGCATTATTACAAGCTAGATGGCACTGGTATTAGCGCACAGAATAAATCGAGGAGCTAACATTAACGGAACAATCGATTTGATAGTAAAAAATATAGATGTGGTTGTCAGAAATATTGATATGGGCAATTATTGTGTGCTGTTTGAAGTAATTCAAAACGGGAAATCGACATATCATCAGCTTAAACCGGGTGAAGAAGAGCATATTGGTGATATTTGTTTCGTACCGCTTGCGAGTGGATTTAAAAAGAGTGCAGTTAGGGTTGCATATATTGCTCCTCCAGAATATAAAATCAATAGAAAAGATTAACCTCCATCGGTTTAATTCGTCATTCCTCGAACCCGAACTGTCTCGGGAAAAACGGCTCCGGAACTGGAACAAAAGTCCTGAAATTCAGGTATTGCT
>CAZJBR010000140.1:0-1712 GCA_964544435.1 uncultured Methanosarcinales archaeon | reverse complement strand
TTATACTTCCTATTACTTTCTATCTCTAATAAAAATTTGCGCAGAGGTTCGAGATAACGGTGGCTTCGCGCGGCTGTATTAAAATCTCGGATGTGCAGGCCGATGCGTTTGAGAAGTCGTATACGTTTGGTATTAGGGACGACCTGATAGTCTAATACAGAACGTTTACGACCCTCATTAATCATTTCATATACTTCAACCACAATTTCTTGAACACAGGCAATGTCAATGTTGACAGCATAAATGCTATTGCAGGCACTATTGCATTAAGCCATGAATTTGAAATCCCTATTGCTTTAAGATAAAAACCAACTGAAAGATAAGTGAACAACAAAAGAAGAAATCTTCTGGAATAGCTTATCTCCCAGGCTTTGTCCTGCTCGACTTTTCTGTTTCTTTCCTCTATGCCTTTAACCCTATGTTCCATCTCTTTCAAACTGGCCATTAAATAGGTTTAAGATGGATTGTTTATTAAATTTTCCACTGCCCACTGGACAAAAAAGCACTGGACATTTGCCCGCGTGAAGTATATAAAGGGGAAGTTTTAGCATTCTGAAAATAAAGAAAAAGCCGCTCAATCTGGTAGAGCGGAGATTGATACCCTCTTGCCAGTGACTTGTGAGTGAGTTCGCAACGAGCTCACTTGCATCTCGAGTGGCTTCTGGGTTCAAATCCTTTAAAGGATTACTTTCTGGGTGGAAATCCCAGCCGCGGCGCGTTATAATGATAACCAACAGCTTTATTTTTTTGGAAAGAGTGGGAAGCAAGCTGGAGCAAAATATCTGGAGGAATGGAATCCAGGACTGGGACAGCTTTCTTAAAAGAATCCATGTCAATGGATTGTCCATGCATAGGAAATTGTATTACAACAGGAAAATTTTGAATGCCAGAAAAGCTCTGTACAATTTTGATTCAAGCTATTTTCTTGATCTGCTGCCGCAATCAGAGATGTGGCGGTTGTATGAGTTCTTCAGAGAAGACGCTGTTTTCTTGGATATTGAAACAACGGGCTTAAGCAAGGAAGAACATGACATTACTGTTTTCGGGCTGTACGACGGCATAAACACAAAAACGATGATAAAGGGCATAAATCTTGATTTTAATTGCCTGAAAAAGGAACTGCAGAAATACAAATTGCTAATTACCTTTAACGGAGCTTCATTTGATTTGCCTTTTATTGAAAAAAGGTACCCAAACCTGCTGCCAAAAATACCAAACTTTGATGTTCGATCTGTGGCTGACAAGCTTGGCTTAAAAGGCGGCTTGAAGAATATTGAGAAAACTCTTGGCATCAGGAGAACAAGCATTGTTGACAAATTCTATGGAGGAGATGCATTGACGCTGTGGAGGATGTACCGGGCAACAGGCGATGACTATTACTTAAATCTATTGGTGGAATACAATGAGTATGATATCATCAATTTAAAAATTGTTGCCGAGCATTGCGTGAAGAAGATGAAGGAGCAAGTTTTTAATAAAGAGGAATAAAGCTAAACTTGCAAAGCAGATTGAAAATTGACTATATAAAAACCAAAGAATTCACTCAATCGCAACTTTTGTTCCAATGCTCTGACCCGGCATTCCTGTGTCGAACCTTACTCTTAAAGCGCCTGTATTCCCGTGAATGTTTGTGATCTGCCCAACCATCTGCTTGCCTGCAGATGTCTTCCAGACCACTTTCTTGCCCACCAGCTTTGATGCTTTGTCTTTGC
>CAZJBR010000139.1:0-1733 GCA_964544435.1 uncultured Methanosarcinales archaeon | reverse complement strand
CGACCACATATTACTAAAAACCCAATAACAATTAAAAAATTCAATAACGAAAAATCCATGAACGATTAAACTAAAAAATAATGGATAAATTGGCGAGGCTGAGGTTAATGGCAGAAAACCGAAGCCGAGCACTAAAATTTGTTGCGAAGCAACGGATTGAAAGAATAAAACAATTTCAAAATCATTAAATCAAATGGAAAAACCCAAACTAACAATTGATGAGATGGCTGTTTTCTGCAAGAGGAAAGGGTTTGTTTACCCGAGCGGCGAGATATACGGCGGAATGTCCGGATTCTATGATTTTGGCCATCTGGGAGTTGAGCTGAAGAATAATATAAAAAAGGAATGGTGGAGTACATTTGTCCAGCAAAGGGATGATATTGTCGGCATAGACGGCAGCATAATCACAAATCCTATGGTTTGGAAGGCATCTGGGCACTTAGACGGCTTTACAGACATCATCGTTGACTGCAGGAAATGCGGCTCAAGGTTCAGGGGCGATCATTTGATTGAGGACAATCTTAAGATTTCCACGGCAGGCATTTCATTGGAAGATATAAAAAACAGCCTGAAAAAAGGCAAGATAAAATGCCAGAAGTGCGGCTCTGAATTAGGGGAGCCAAAAAACTTTAATCTCATGTTCGCAATTAATATAGGCCCGGTACAGGCATCAAGCTCTATCGCATTTCTAAGGCCTGAAACAGCGCAGCTTATCTTTTCAAATTTCAGGCTTGTGCAGGAAAATGCAAGGCTCAAGCTCCCGTTCGGAATCGCCCAGATAGGAAAAGCATTCCGAAACGAGATTTCTCCGAGAGATTTCCTGTTCAGGATGAGGGAGTTCGAGCAGATGGAAATAGAATATTTTGTTCATCCTGAAAAGCAGTCAGAATGCAGCTTAATTGATGATGTGCTCGATTATGAACTTAATATTTATTCTGCGGAAATGCAAAAAAACAACAAGAAAATGGAGAGAATGTCGATAAAAGAATGCATAAACAAAAAGATTGTAAAAACAAGATGGCATGCCTACTGGCTTGCGGTGATGCAAAAATGGTTTGTTGAGCTTGGCGCTGATTCTGGCCATTTCAGGGTGAGGCAGCATGTGAAGGACGAGTTAAGCCATTATGCCCTTGACACATGGGACCTTGAATATGAGTTTCCATTTGGATGGAAAGAGCTGCAGGGCCTTTCAAACAGGACAGATTTTGACCTGAAGCAGCACATGCAGCACTCCAAAACCGATTTGAGTATTTTTGACGAGGAAACAAAGAAGAAAATCCTGCCTCATGTGATATGCGAGCCGTCTCAGGGCGTTGAAAGGGCATTCCTGGTTTTCATGTTTGATGCTTACCACTATGACAAGTCGAGGGAGAATGTTGTTTTGAAGCTTCATCCGAAGCTTGCTCCTATTAAGCTTGGTGTTTTTCCCCTGGTGTCAAATAAAGCAGACATTGTGGCAAAGGCCAGAAATGTCTACAACGAATTAAGAAGGGAATGGACATGTGCATTTGATATTTCAGGCTCAATCGGAAGAAGGTATGCAAGAGCCGATGAGACTGGAGTTTATGCCTGTATCACAATTGACTTTGAAAGCCTTGAAGACGAAAGCGCAACAATCAGAAGCCGTGACACGACAGAGCAGGTAAGGGTCAAGATTTCTGAAGTGAAGGATGTTTTAAGAAGGTTCATGGAAGGGGAGAGATTGGGAAAGCTAGGGAAGAGCGTGGAATAAG
>CAZJBR010000138.1:0-1760 GCA_964544435.1 uncultured Methanosarcinales archaeon | reverse complement strand
AGTATCAGTTCCCAGTTATAATCTTCTTCCATTTTCAATTTTTATTAATTATTTTTTATTTAATGTTTTCTTTAGTAATGTTTCACCGGCTGTTTGCCCTGACAATGTGGCAATTCCAACAGCTTTTATTTTTTTAAATAATAAAATCATTTTCATTGAATAAGTGTGCCCTTGAATTTCCTTCCACCCAACAAATTTTCAAAATTTTTTAAATCTCCGCTTATGATCATCACTTTAATGCCTGATTTCTGCGCCTCTTTTGCTGCAACCGGGTCAAAGGGAACGTTCATTCCAGCCTTCCATTTATCGCCAACTAATTTAAGATAATCTTTCCACTTTATTTTTTCAATTTTTTTTGCGTCCTTGTGCTTTCTCGGGTCTTTGTCATATACGTAACTGACATTGCTCATGTTGACTAACTCCTTGACTCCGAGATTTTTTGCCAGCAAAACAGCATCGTAGTCAGTGCTGCATCCCGGAAGCCATCCGGATGCTATAAGCACTTTCTTAGTAAAACTTAATTTTGAGTTCGGATTGTCAACAATAAAGCTTTCTGCATGTTTCTTGCAAGCATGCCTCCGCCGCAGTATATGGCAAACCTGCGATTTCGCCTAATATACTTTTCAATGGTTTGCCTGAATTTTTTTAAGAAATTTGTATCTATGGTGTTCGGCACTATTAAAGATCCCCCCAATGACAAAACAATTGTTTTCGGCATTTTAGATTATAGT
The DNA here is from genome assembly GCA_964544435.1 of uncultured Methanosarcinales archaeon. GTDB lineage: Archaea > Nanobdellota > Nanobdellia > Woesearchaeales > GW2011-AR4. Next base: position 1,029 of record CAZJBR010000138.1, on the reverse strand, counting down.
CAACCAACAAAGTAACTAAGATATATTTATGGTTTGTTGTTGACTATTACGAACCCACGACAAAACTTAATTATTTTTGTGGGTGAGTGTAAGTTAAAACATTGATATAAAAACTTTCTGATTCAGCTTCCAATTCCAATCAAAGTGACGCCTGCAATAATCAATACAATGCCAAACCACTTTAGCCTGTTCATACCTTCTCCCAAGAATTTGACGCTGAGCAAACTGACCCAGATATATGCCAACGCAACAAAAGGGTACAGGACAGACAAATCGCCTCCTTTCAAAGCAGGTATGAACAGGATTGTTCCGATGGCGTATAAGGCAACTCCGCCAAAGAGAGGATAGTTTGTCGCTAAAGAGCTTATTTTTGACAACTTCTTCGCTGATGCTTTCTTCAGCAAAATCGGTCCAAAAGCGCCTATTAAAGTTGCTAAAATTACAAGCCCTATCGCCCATAGCTGAGTTGCCATTCAGATCGCACCCGGGATACTGTCCTTGCTGCCGTATCCTATTGATATTATGCCCGCAATGATTGAGATAACGCCCAGCCATTTGAAAATGTTCATTGCCTCATTTAAAAAATACATTGACAAAAAGCTGACCCAGATGTAGCTTGTCGCTATTATTGGATACAAAACAGAAACTTCGCCGCCCCTAAAAGAAACTATCATCAAAATGCCGCCAACAGCATACAGCAATACTCCTGCTATAAGATAGTAATTTGTGAGAATCCCAACGATATCGAAACTTAGGCTAGCTGAGCCAAGCTTGTACAAAAGCTGGGCTGAAGATGTCAGAAGCGTTGTAAACAAAATGAGCAAAGCCGCCCATAATTTGGTTGCCATTTTTATATGAGAAAATCAGTTATATTTATGTTTTTGGATTTATATTATTGTTGAATAGGAAAATAATCAATTACACCATACGAAACCCCATTTTCGAGGATTTACCCAGATGTTTTAACTAAAAGTCAGGTTTTTTATGGATTTGACTTGCAAGAGCTAAAAATCCATTAACGAACTCAAA
>CAZJBR010000137.1:0-1782 GCA_964544435.1 uncultured Methanosarcinales archaeon | reverse complement strand
ACACAACTTCCTTTGATTCAATGGTCTTTTTATGGTCTATATACTGGTTTATGATCAGCAGTCCGACAAACTGCGCCATGAAGAAAAAGAATACCAGAAGTATAGTGACCTTGATGGTATGCTTCATATTTTATGTGAACCTGCTAATGTTTAATAAATTATGTTTTTGTAATTTTGTTGGATGTGGAAGATTACCTTAAAGAATCTTCAATCGGCTTTGATTTTTTCGCCTGCTGGGATTCTTTCTGAAGATCTACTCCCAAACTCTGCAAATTCTTGACGTGCATCTGCATCAGCTGCTCGACGATTGAGAGTATTTTCAGCATTTCTTCTCTCTCCTTGGCAAGCGTTGTCAAAGCTCCCTTGTGGAATCCAATCTGCTCGTCCTTGCTTATGTCTTTTGGCATACGAACAAAGAAATAGCTTAATTATTTAAGGGTTTCTGAAAAATGTGATTATTTAGCTTTATGAAGTTGCTATAATTCAATCCGTCGCTGAGCGACAATATATTTGTGCTCGGTGTTGCTGTTCAGCCATATCGCAACACCTCGCCTATTTATGCATTGTGAAAAATAAAATAGGCGAGGCGAAAATCAATGGCAGAAGATTTTTGCCGAGCGCAAGATTTGCCGAAGGCAGATTAAAAAATTAAATACCAGAAAGCTAAAGTACTTCTGAAAAATGTTTTAATAATCTAAACCTTTTTAAAAATTAAGCGATTCCAAGAGTGTATGACTAAACTTTTAGGCATCGTAAAGGAGGGGAAGTTAATACCTGAAGAACTTTGGCTAAAGTTTGTGAACGGAATGCAGAACAGCTTTGACAATCTTGAAACCAACAACCAGAGAGCTAAAAGAGAGCTTGCTGAAGCAGTAGTTAATGCCGTTAAAAAGCGAATTGCCTCAAAATTCGGCATTTTGTTTTCTGGAGGAGTCGACAGCTCTTTGATAGCTTTTGTGTGCAAACAGCTCAAGTGCAATTTTACCTGTTATACTGTAGGGATTGAAAACTCTGATGATATTGCATGGGCTACGAAAGCTTCAAATGAGTACAGCTTTAATCTTAAATATAAAGTCTTAAGCTTGGATGAGTTTGAAAATGTTCTTAAAAATGTTGTCAAGCTGCTGAATGATGCTGATATAGTAAAAGCAAGCGTCGGCTCTGTTTTATTTTCTGCAGGAAAACTGGCATTGGCTGATGGAAACAATATACTTTTTGGCGGCCTTGGAAGCGAGGAGATTTTTGCAGGCTACCAAAGGCATGAAGGGGCGTTGCAAAAAAACAATTTTGAGGCTTTGCATGCAGAATGCTGGAACGGCCTGAAAAATATGTGGAAAAGGGACCTTACAAGGGATTTTGCAATTGCCAAAAGCCTTGGCCTTGATTTGAGGACGCCGTTTCTTGACAAAGATTTGATAAAAGCTGCTATGAATATTCATCCTATGTTCAAGCTTGACAAAGACAATAAGAAGATAATATTAAGGGAGGCTGCCGAATTCATCGGATTAAGGAAAGAGTTTGCATGGCGCAAGAAGCAGGCTGCCCAGTACGGGAGCAATTTTGTCAATGGAATAGAGAAACTTGCTAAAAAGAACGGATTCAAGCTGAAAAAAGACTATCTACGGAGCATATTAAAGTGATTTTAGTTGTTTTTTTTGATTTAATTTTTGCTATAGTCAATGCATTGGGAAAGAAAAAGATATAATTGACGAACATATAAAATTCACATCTATACTCACGGGCAAATATAATTGAGCAATTGTTGCCCGTTCGTAATATGTC
>CAZJBR010000136.1:0-1812 GCA_964544435.1 uncultured Methanosarcinales archaeon | reverse complement strand
ACCAATGACTGCGATGACAGCAATGCCGGAATTAATCCTGCAGCATCTGATTCAGCCTGCGACGGCATTGACAATAACTGCAACAGCTTTATAGATGAAAATTATGCCACTTACTCATGCGGAACAGGAGCCTGCCAAGCGCAATCAACCTGCGTTAGTGGAGCTGAAAGCTGCAGTCCTTTAAGCCCGTCAGCAGAGATTTGCAACGGCATTGATGATGACTGCAACAGCATTACAGATGACAATTTAGTTGCCCCATTATGTGAAAACCAAATTGGAGTTTGCGCAGGCTCAACAAAAACCTGCGGAGGCAATGCAAGTTGGTTGCCTTGCAGTTCATTGAACTATGGGCTTAATTATCAATCTAGTGAATCAAGCTGCTCAGACACTCTGGACAATGATTGTGATGGAGCAACTGATTTAAATGACTTTAATTGCTTGACTTGCATAGATAATGACAATGACGGCTACGGAACAAACTGCGCATTGGGAAATGACTGCAATGACAATGATGCTTCAATTAATCCAGGCGCATCGGAAACAGCATGCAATGGAATAGATAATGATTGTGATAATTCAATAGATGAAGATTACGCTGTTACACAAACTAATTGCGGAGTGGGCGCCTGCTCTGCAACAGGGCAATTGACATGTCAAAACGGAATAGAGGTTAATTCTTGCACCCCAGGCACGCCGACAAACGAAGTCTGCAATAACATTGATGATGACTGCAATGGAGTTATAGACAATGGAAATGTATGCTCAGTCAAATGCTGGAGCGCAACAAACCAGTATCTTGTCCGAGGAAGCAGCCAGTTCAAGAAATTCTGCAAATGCGCCCAAGGAACTTACGCTTATAAGAGTTATGGCTCAGTCAGCGGCACAAAAACAGCGTACAAGTATTCCGATGCAAACAACAACAATAACTGGGCAACCACAGCCCAAGCACAGAATTCGCCTGCATCAAGAGTAAGATGCTCTGACAATGTTCTTTACTATACTAATAAGGATTATTATCGTTAAAAATCATGAATAATTCCTTATCAGAAACTGCAGCTATAATTGCTCAAGTTGATTTTTTGTTATTAAATAAATGATATTGTTTCTCCAATTTCTAATATTTCTTAATTTTTCCAAAAGTTCTAATGCTTTTTCCTTTGATAAATGCCTAGACAAAACCAACAATGTTAGAAATAAAGTGCTAAATTGAGTATAAATTTTTCCATCTACATGCCGAGAAAATTTTATGTCATCAGTTATCAATGCGGACGATTGCTTCTTAGAAAGATTATAAAGTTCATTATCAGTTGTCTGGATATACTCAATTGCTTCTTTAATTTCTGTCTTCTTTACAATAAACTTATCTTTATACTTTAACACTTCTTTACTTGCTTTTCCATATTCATCTTCATGCTTTGCGAATTCTTCAAGTTCTTTGATTACAGAAGCAGTTACGACTATTCTTACTAATTTCAAAACATCGCCTATTACTTTGATTGCGCCTAAACTTATTAAAGCAGAAGTGTCAAATATATATTCACTTTTTTCTGGATTTTCTTCCAATTTCAATTCCCTTTTTAACTGATTCTATGGCTTTTTTCTTTATAAATTCCATCTCATCAGCGATATCCTTTCCGACCATCTTTTCTATCTTCTCTTTGCTGATCATTCCATTGGCGTACAAAGTGCTCAACTCCATCAAAAGCTTGTTTTTTTCCTCATGCACCTCTTCAGCAAGTTTTGTTTTTACCCATTCCGACTTGTTCACTTTCAGCAGTTTTGAAATTATATCCAAGTCCTGCACCAAATCCT
>CAZJBR010000135.1:0-1838 GCA_964544435.1 uncultured Methanosarcinales archaeon | reverse complement strand
AAAATGCTCGAAATGATGGATTGCCTCTATAAATCTTATTGTTTTTGTTTTTGCACGCATCACTATTGAGTGTGTCTTTGCGCCGTGGCTTAAAAATTGAACTCCTTTGAGTATTGTGCCGTCGGTTACTCCGGTTGCAGCGAACATCGCCTCGTTTCCTTTTACTAATTCTTCCATTGTGAATTTCTTGTTTAAATCCCTGATGCCCATTTTCTTTGCCCTTTGCTTTTCCTCGTCATTCCTGAATTTTAATCTGCCTTGTATTTCTCCGCCGAGGCATTTCAATGCAACAGCTGCAATCACACCTTCTGGAGCGCCTCCTGTTCCCATCAGGATATCAACTCCGGAATCATCTATTGCAGGCGCTAGTGCTCCTGCTATATCTCCGTCTCTGATTAAGCGTATCCTGCAGCCGCATTTCCTTACTTTTTCAATTGTTTCCTTGTGCCTGTCTCTGTCAAGTATTATCACAGTAACTTCATCAATGGGCTTGTCAAGCTTTTTTGCAACCGCATGAAGATTCTCTTCAACAGAAGCGTCGAGGTCTATCGAGCCTACACATTTTGGACCGACGGCAATTTTGTCCATGTAAGTGTCAGGAGCGTTAAGCAAACATCCTTCAGGAGCGGCTGCAAAAACAGACATAGCATTTGGGTCGCCTCTTGCAGTTATTGTAGTGCCTTCCAAAGGGTCAACTGCAATATCAAGCTTTAAACCCCTGCCGGAGCCCACTTTTTCGCCGATGTAAAGCATAGGCGCTTCGTCTCTTTCGCCCTCTCCGATGACAATGGTGCCGTCCATGTCAATTACGCTGAACGCTTTTCGCATTGCCTCAACAGCTGCATGGTCTGCTGACTTCTCATTGCCCTTGCCCATCCACAATGCCGAGCTCAGGGCAGCAGCCTCTGTCGCCCTTACAAAATCCAGCGCTAAGTTTCTGTCCATAAACCACCTGCGCCTGTGCATTGCCCCTTATATTTAAACTTTTCCATTCATCATACTTTATCATACAAAAATCAAAAGATTTATAAATATGTTTAAAATGCCCTTCAAGGAGGCCTTTGAATGAAAGAAAGGGTTACAATAACGCTTGATAAAAACTTAATCAGCCAGATAGACAAGAGGATAGACGGTATCGGTATAAAGAACAGGTCGCAAGAGATAGAGTTTTTGCTGGCTGAGGCGCTTGGCACAAATATACCCAGCAAAGCAGTTCTTTTGGTCGGAGGACGAGGCACTAGACTCAGGCCTTTAACTGACAAAACTCCCAAGGGCTTGCTCGAGGTCCAGGACAAGACTATTATAGAGCACCTATTTGATTTATTAAAAAAATACGGCATAAGGGATGTGGTTTTATCAACAGGGTATCTTAAAGACAAAATAAAGGAGCGTTTTGGAGACGGAGGCAAGATGGGCATGAGCATAACATACATTGAAGAGAATGAGCCTTTGGGCACTGCCGGCCCTTTGAAACTGGCGAAAAAATATCTCAAGGACAGCTTTATTGTTTCAAATGGTGATGAATTGAAGGACATCAACATTCCAAGGATGTTCAGGCTGCACAAAAGGAAGGATGCACTTGCTACAATTGCATTGACAACAGTTGACGACCCTTCTCATTATGGTGTTGCAAGATTGGATGGCTCAAGAATTGTCGAGTTTGTTGAAAAGCCCTCAAATCCCCCATCCAACTTGATTAATGCAGGATTTTATATCTTAGAGCCAGAAGTCATAGACATGATTCCAGACGGATTCTCGATGCTTGAAAAGGACGTTTTTCCAAAGCTTGCGCAGCTTGGCAGGCTGAGAGGATTTCCGTTTGCAGGGCAGTGGTTTGA
>CAZJBR010000134.1:1273-1872 GCA_964544435.1 uncultured Methanosarcinales archaeon | reverse complement strand
AAAATGGCACAAGACAGGATTTCAATGCCTTCCGGAATGGGGGGATTAGTAAGGTATTTTGACGAGTACAAAAGCAAGATTAAATTCAAGCCCGGGCACATCATCATATTGTGCGTTGTCGTTATTGTGGTGATGATCTTTCTTTACTCTTACGGCAACAGATTGCTTGGCATAGGGTGAGTATATGTTTCCTGGAATGAACCCAAGAGAAATGCAGAAGGCAATGAAAAGGCTTGGCATAAGGCAGGAAGAGATAGATGCTGAGATGGTCATCATAAAAACATCTGAAAAAGATTTGGTGATTAAGAATCCACAGGTCAGCAAGGTGAATATGATGGGCCAGGAAACCTTTCAAATTGTTGGGGATATTATTGAAGTTGAAAAAGATGGAAAAACCGAGATAAAAGAAGACGATTTAACGACAGTTATGGGGCAGACAAACTGCACGAAAGAGGAGGCTTTAGATGCCCTTGAGCATAGCAACGGCAACTTGGCGGAAGCCATACTTAAATTGCAAAACAAATAATTCTGGCATTATGAAGGAGTCATTTGACGAGGCGGTTCAGGAATTAAAGAGAGTAGACCATTTGTTTTGGGTA
>CAZJBR010000134.1:0-1170 GCA_964544435.1 uncultured Methanosarcinales archaeon | reverse complement strand
CTATTCGAGGCTGAGAAAATTAAGCAAGGCAGAATACACAAAAAGAGAAGAGTTTAGAAGGCATGTCACTATGATTGCTACAATAGATAAAGGAGAAATTGTGGAGGTTAGCATAGATTCGCTGAAAGAAGACTATGGGAAAACAAGGAATTTTATAGGCTTTGTAAAGAAAATAATAAATGAGGAAAGAGAAGAGAATCAGCTGTAAATTATGGAAAATCTCGTAAAAAGGCTTGAAAAAAGAGGATGGGGCAAAAAAGATATTGAAAATGCAGTTGGCGTTATACACAATGCAAAGCAGCTAAAAACTCCAGAAACACGGTTTCTTGAAAAGCGCATTTATTGGATTTTATTGGCTGTCATACTTGCCGCGAATTTTGCCATTTCAATAGGGTTGTTTCCTATATTGATGGTGCTGAACGGCGCATTTCTTTATTTTATAGTTGCACTGCTGGGAATTGTATTTGGTTTGCTGTTTGAGCTTGTGATAAGAAGCATAGAGCATCTTGAAAAAAAGCACCATTTGATTTTGGCGGTTTTTATACCTGTGATTGCGTTGGTAAATTTGTTTGTTGTAAACAACATCTCCAACAATGTGATAGAAAGCCTTAATTTAGAGAATACGCACAATTCAATTGCAATCGCTTTGGTTTATGCTGCTTCATTTGTTCTGCCTTATATTTTGTACAGGTTTGTTCTCAAAATTGAATATTACTCAAAAAAATGACTGCTTCTTTTTGAATTCCAGAGAGCATGAGTTTATGCAGTACCTTTGCCCTGTGGGAGTTGGCCCGTCGTTAAATAAATGCCCCAAATGCCCTCCGCATTTCCTGCAAGCAACTTCTGTCCTTATCATTCCATGGGAAAAGTCTTTTTTTAATTCCACATTTTCCCTGTTTTTGGGCTTGTCAAAGCTTGGCCATCCTGTGCCTGAATCGAATTTTGTGTCCGAGTCGAATAATTCCGCTCCGCAGCCGGCGCACATGTAAGTTCCTTTGTCCTTGTTTTTGTAGTACTTTCCCGTAAAAGCAGGCTCTGTTCCCTTCTCTCTCAAAATATTATATTGCTCTGGAGTAAGCTTTTTCTTCCATTCCTGCTCTGTTTTCGGAATTGATTTCATCTTATAAAAGGGCGGCAAGGGAGAATTACGTGTGCTTTAGCCTGCACATA
>CAZJBR010000133.1:0-1881 GCA_964544435.1 uncultured Methanosarcinales archaeon | reverse complement strand
TTATTCCTGCCCTTAGAACCAATCTTCCTATTCTGCCAAAGCCGTTGATTGCGACGTTGATTATTTTAGATCACCTTTTATTATTACCTATAAGGCCGGTCCTTTTCATTTATTATTGCACCAAGTTCAGACCAGACTGAGTCAGAACTATATCCTATTCTTGTATCTTGGGGAGGGAGAGTTTGGAGTCCAATTTGTTGTGTCTCAGAAACTGGAACAACAATTAATCCATGTTGTGCAGCGTACGCTTGAAGAATGTATAATGCCTCTCGATCCGAACCATTAAAATAAATTGTACTCTTCATGCCGCCTGTATGCGACGCTTGAAGCGTGGCTCGCGCCCCTCCTTTCGTGCTTATAACTGCAATGTTGCCGCAATTGCCTTCGAGACTGAATCCCGTCGCTGCATCACCAAAATGTTGCATTAGAATTTGCACAGAATCCTCCAAAGCTCTTCTTGGATTTATCACATCTCCTGTACTGCTATTCATCCCTAAACACCTCCAGCATTTTTATATATTTTCATAGATTATGTAGGTTTTGTAGACAATTTACAACAGATTTTATATAAATCTTTTCATTATCTATTGCGTTGAGATGGTTTTGTCTTCAAATGCTTTTGCACATAGGCCCGGAGCTCATCCGAGCTAAATGAGCTAATCCTTCTAGCTTCTTCAAATTTCCACTGGGGATTCCATTGAGGCTGCTTTTCATTGAGATGCAAAACTGACACTATCCCGTACAAGACAATATGGTAATTATCAAACTTGCTTATAGGGATTTTCTTGTCAAAAATTTCCTGCCATACTAACCTTAAGGAAGAAATCCCTAAGGAATAGCTTTGATTATTATCGGACACGCCTTCACGAGCAATTTGGTATATCTCCAGCAATTTATCAATTGTCATAAAATGCCAGAATAAGCAACTTTTTATAAATGTTTTTGTTATATCTACTATTAAGTTAATACTTATTTTTTCAAAATTCTCTGCATGTTCTTTAAGCTTCTCGTGTTTATTATATCATTTTTAGTTGCCCATCCTCTTCTCGCAGTCCCTATGCCCAATTTAATGAAATGCAATTGGTCTGTGTTGTGGGCATCTGTGCTAATAGCTAATTTAACCCCAGCTTTTACAGCAGCCCTTACATGAACATCCCTTAAATCCATCCTTTCAGGGTAGGAATTGATTTCAAGAACAGTGCTTGTTTTCTTTGCCGCATCTAAAACAGCATCCATATCAATCTCGTAAGACTCTCTTTTTGTTATTAATCTTCCCGTAGGATGCGCTATAATGTCCACATTCTCATTTTCCATTGCTTTAATGATTCTTTTAGTCATTTTGTCTTTTGGATTTTTGAAGCCTGAATGTATGGCTGCAATGACAATGTCAAACTGCTTCAGAATTTTGTTGTCCATGTCCAGAGTGCCGTCATTATTTATATTCACTTCTGTGCCATGCAAAATGGTTATTCCTTTTAGTTTCTTATTTACTTTCTCAATCTCTTTTCTCTGCTTAATCAACCTTTTTTCATCAAGCGCATTTGCAATCGCCAGTTTGCCAGTATGGTCTGTTACGCAAATATACTCATGGCCTAATTTTTTTGCTGCCAAAGCCATCTCCTCAATTGTATTTGAGCCGTCGCTCCATTTTGTGTGCATCTGAAGGTCGCCTTTTAAGTCATTGTAGCCAATGATTTTTGGAAGCATATGGTGCTGCGCCAATTCAATCTCGCCTTCATCTTCACGCATCTCAGGCTCAATGTAATCCATGCCTAATCTCTTGTAGATGTCTTCTTCTATCTTGCCAGCAACCAGCTTGTTGGTACTCTTATCAAACAAGCCATATTCGCTTAATTTCAGGTTTTTTTCAATCGCAATCCT
>CAZJBR010000132.1:0-1964 GCA_964544435.1 uncultured Methanosarcinales archaeon | reverse complement strand
TATTATTCTCTTCATTGCCGCAAGAGACTAAACTGCCGATATAAATATTTCTGTTTCACTCAAAACATTTTTAAACAAGGTTATCTGCTTTTTTTCTATGAAAGGGCTTGTGATAACATCAAGAGGTGTAGAGGATGCGGCAGCTATTGAAATAAAGGAGTTGATTGGAGCCAGCTACAAAACCGAGGAAGGCTGTGTTGTTTTTGATTTCAAGTCGATTAGCGACTTATGCCTACTGTGCTACAAGTGCCAGTCTGCTGACAGGATTCTGTACTTAATCGGAGATTTTGAATTCGAGGATTTTTTTGACGGAATGAAAAAATTTATCAGCAGATTAAAGCTTGACAAATGGGCTGCTGAAAGCAAAAAATTCAAAGTTGAATGCCAAAGGGAAGGTGTGCATGGCTTTAACAGCGTCGACGTGAAATCAAGAACTGCTGAATTTATCCTGAAAGCGTTAAAAAACAAGAAAGCCGATATTAGGGATTACGAAATTATCTTCTTTGTGTATATCATGAACAGAAAGTGCTATTTGGGGATTGATTTTGCTGGATTCGAGCTTAACAAGAGAAGCTACAAGATTTTCATGCACCCCAATTCATTGAGGGGAACTATTGCATATGCCTTAATAAGGGAGAGCGGCTTTAAGAAAAACGGAACTATGCTTGACCCGTTTTCAAGAGATGGTGTTATAGCCATAGAAGCCGGATTTTACGCTGCCGATTTTCCTTATAATTACTATAAAAAAGACAAGTTTGCTTTTTTGAAATTAAAGCTCGGGATTAACTTTGATAAATTTTTCAGCAGTATTGATAAAAAGATAAAAAAGCCAAAGGCAGGCGTATACTGCTATGACCACTTGTTTAAGTATGTTGACTACGCCCGAAAAAATGCCAAAATCGCTGGCGTTGACAAGTTTATTGGCTTCAGCAGGGTGGAGCTTGAATGGCTTGATATAAAGTTCAAAAAAAATAGCGTAGACACGATAATAACAAACCCCCCCACTACAAAGAATGCAAACCTGGATAAGGTTTACAAGGAATTCTTTTACCAGAGCGAATATATACTAAAAGGCAATGGTGCGATTGCCGTCATTTCCAGGATGCCTGACTTTGTAAAAAAATATGCTGAAACGCATAATTTCATTGTTTCAAAGGAAAAAGACGTTTGGAGCGGGGAGCAGCTGCTGAAGATAATTGTATTCAAAAAGAAAAGTATATAAAGAGAATATCCAAGTTTTGCTAATAATGGAAAAAAAGAGGCATACGAGCATTTTTGAGAAACTGCTCTTGGTGGTAGGGTTTTTGGTTCTCATAATAGGTTATTTCTTCATAAACAAAGTTTTCATTGCAGAAGGGTATGCGTTAAGCTGGGGCTTTTTGCAGACAGTCTTCATGTGGCTCTTGATGGTTATATTCATAATATTGCTGGCTATCGGAGAAGACATAAAAGAAGGTATTCTGCTTCAGCAGCTTGACGAAATAAGAGAGCTTAAGAATATGCTCACAAAGGGGAAAAACAGATAATTTTATATAAAGAAAACTGCGGTTTTCAGATATAAAATTCCGAAAATTGCCAAAATTTTCGATAATTTTATATATTCACTTTCTATACTATAGGCAGGCAGGGCTAGTACTTAGCTTCGGTGCTTACAGGCAAGTTTTTGCTTTATGGCATTGAGGAAAGTCCACCCACCATGCTTTCAAAATTAATTTTGAAGGCCTTAAGGCTACTCATGGAAGTGAGCTCTAGAAATAGAGGGCAACCACTCAGAAACGAGACCGCTGCATTTAAGTATGATGTCGCGAAGATTTTCGCGAGAGAATCGAGCTGACCGACTGACGTTAATGCACGCATGGGTGAAACGGTGAGTCCTAGCCGGTGCAAGTCCGTGAATGGTGATTTCGTATGAAATCACAACGTTCCAGTACGCTTAGTTTAATGCTAAGACAGGCTATCGTGAT
>CAZJBR010000131.1:0-2013 GCA_964544435.1 uncultured Methanosarcinales archaeon | reverse complement strand
CTAATGCATATTGTAAGAAGTTAGTAAAATTTTTAAAAACGAACATTTATATATTTCCTTTGCTAAGAAGATGTCATGGTTATAAAAAATATAAAAAAATATCCTAATCCCAACCCTAATGGAAGATTCCTAATTGATTGTCCCGGATGTAAAGAAAGAAAAGAATATCATGCAAAAGGCTATTGCTACAAATGCTATAAGAAATTGGTTTGGAAAAGCAGAGAAATCAAGTGCAAAAGTTGTGGAAGAATAAGGCCGTATAAGGCATTTGGGCTATGCGCAGGATGCCATGTTAGATTGCATCATTATGACTTAACCAAAAGCTACAATACAAGAAAAATGCATAATATTTCTCTAGATAAACTAAGGGAAATCACAAAAACATGCGCATCTTGTGGTTTTGATAAGCTAGTTACATTGCACCATTTAGATGGCAATAGAAAAAATAATAACGATAAAAATCTTATTGGCTTATGTCCGAATTGTCATAAAATGATACATACTTACCAGTATTATGAAGAAGTTAAGGAAAAGCTTAGGCAAAGAGGGCATAATACTGATAAAGTCCATCCGACAAACTATGTTAAGAGGTAAAAATGCTGGACAAACTTGAAACAGAGCTCAAAATAAGGGGTTTTAGCAACAGAACAGTTGAAGCTTATATGTACCACAACAAAAACTTCCTGGAGTTTGTCAACAAAGACCCCAAAGAGATAGTTGAAGATGATGCAAAGCGCTACATAGCCTATTTGATGTCAGAACGGAAATTTAAGCCAAGGAGCGTAAATCTTGCCTTAAGCTCGTTAAAGTTCTTTTACAATGAAATCTTGCAAAACAGGGCATTTAACAGCGTTAAGGCGCCAAAATCTGAGAAAAAGCTGCCCACTGTCCTTACAAAGGACGAAATAAAGAAAATTTTGACTGCAGCAGAGAACCCAAAGCACAGGCTGCTTATAGAGTTTTTGTATTCATCAGGATTGAGAGTAAGCGAATGTGTAAGTTTGAAAATTGACGATCTTGACTTTAGCGAGAAGATGGGCAAGATCAGGCATGGCAAAGGCAACAAAGAGCGCTACATTATCCTTTCAGACACCCTCATACAACATTTGAATGATTATATGAGCAAAAAAAAAGACAGCAGCCCAAATATTTTCTCGGTAAAGGGCAGGCCGATCACTGCAAGGCAAGCGCAAAATATCGTCAAAGGTGCTGCAAAAAAGGCCGCCATAAAGAAAAGGGTTTTTTGCCATGCATTAAGGAGCAGTTTTGCAACTCATTTGCTCGAGGCGGGCACTGACATTAGAGTGATTCAAGAGCTTCTCGGCCATTCAGATCTTTCAACTACCCAGATATATACAAAAGTTTCAACTCAGCAATTGAAGAAAGTCAAAAGCCCCCTTGACAGCCTATGATTCCAGATAGACCTTAGGCTCAGGAGTTATTCTGTCAAAAACTTCGATAGTCCACCAATACAGCGGGAAAAACAAGAGTATTGCAAATAAACTGTAGAAATTGAGTTTAATGACGTTGTATATGGTGGGTGTTACCATCACAAGCACATAAGTTATCCACCTAATCCTTCCTATAAAAAAGATGATTCTTTTTATCTTGATGCCAGCAATTATGACGAATATTCCATATGCAAGCACTGAAAATGCCACAAGAAATTTCAGAAAAACGCCAAATGTGAACTGTATGTATCCTTCCGCAAGCAGCCTGTAAAGATACCTTGTCCAGTCTACGCTTGCAAGTATTGGTATCACGCCATTCCCTATTGCATTTCCAAATGAGGTGCCGTGCTTCTCAATAAAGAATTCCGTGAAAAACCAGTTGATCCATATAGGCACAATTATCCAGAACATCTCGGGCTCTTGGATAGGGGCCAAAAATATCGAAAGCCAGTGCAAAAAGATTTGCCAAAAAGCAAGGAAAGCAGCTGACAAAATTCCAAAAAAACTTATGATTATCACCTCTGTCTTTCACGTTTATCAGGAAGTATAAAAATTTGTTGGA
>CAZJBR010000130.1:0-2034 GCA_964544435.1 uncultured Methanosarcinales archaeon | reverse complement strand
TCAAGGCACATCAACATACAATTTCTGCACATTGGAATACTCTCCGCTCGGGGTATTAATTCTGACATCCAGTATATAAGTTCCAGAAACTGCGTTCGAAGGAACCTGCACCCCTATGCCTACGTTGCGCTCTTCATTTTTTTCTATGTTTATGTTTCTTGTGGATGGATTTAGGATTAATTTCGGGCTTGGCGGGCTTGTAATTGGTGTCTTGTCCTTCTTAAACCCTATCGGGGTGCCAGGAGGCTCTGGAGGCGAAACAGTTATATCAAAGCCTTCGCTTTCAAGTACATTCATTATTTTCAGACCAAAAACATCAAAATCCCCCCGCACTATTGTCCTTCTGTCTTGTCCTATGCAGACTCGGTCAGAGCCCTCGCATATTAGATCGCTGATTCTCACATCAAGCTCATCTTCAGTCATCTCCTGTATATTCATTGCCTGCGTAGAGAGTTGCGATATAAACTTAATACCAAATCCAAACAAAACAATTGAGATGATAAGTATGACGATGAAATTAAGCGACAACTCCACTGATTTCTTATAGAGCATTTTCATCCGCTTCTAACCAAGAAAACCGGCTTTGACGGCGTATTAAATGTTGACCTTGCAGTCTCTTCCCCGTATATGGTTGTGCCGTCAGGGGCTTTGCCGCTTGGAACTCTCTTCTTATAGGCATAGTCAATGCTGTACCTGAATGTGCCTTGCTCTTCCGGCTCCTGCGGCCTGTAATTAAAAGTCAATGGTGTGTTTATTGCCGCCTTCTCGCCTATGCCGTTGAAAAAAGCGTTTATCTCATTTTCAGCAATAAGCTGCTCCACTCTTGCATTTTCACCGCTGTACAGTATTTTTATCTTAGTAAAAACAACGGGAAATGCCAAATCCTTTCCTGCATCGTCTAAAGTTATAGTGAAGTCAAAAGTGTCCGCGGCAACGTCAAACGGCTTGTTATAGCTTACAATCGAACTTACTTTGAAAAATCCTGTGTTTGTTGTGTCCAGCAAATTCTGCCTGGTTATATCTTTTTTATCAATGCCAAAAACGCATTGGCTGTATTCATTGCAGAAGTAGCGAACATATGCAGCGTCTTCCTCCCTTGAGCCTCTCTTGACTTTCCCTTTTCCTTCGCATTTTCCATAGTCCTGGGGGCAGGTGCACTTATCGCCGGGCTTCCCGTTTTCAATGCTCTCATTAATTCTGTTGCCGCAGCAGTTTCTTTGCATTGCGTATGCGCATTTTTTGTCTTCGCATTTTGACAGGTAGCACGTTCTTGATGCGCAGTCGGAATTCGCCTTGCACTCTGGCTTTGCGCAGCTGCTTAAAACTGCTAATGCAGTTACAAGTAACAAGAACAAGATTATTTGCTTCCTCTTTGTTTTAATCATTCTGCCTGATATTCCTTTATCAAACTTATATAAATAGGTTGTGGAAAATCGCATGCTCCGGTATCTTACAGGGAAAAGTTTATATAAACCAAAGTCAAATGCAACTAAAAAGAGAGGTGATTTTGATGCTGTGTAACTGCAATTATAACAAAACCAAACTTCTTTACAAAATATCTAAAGTTGTAAGTTTTATTGAGAAGCACGCAATCCGCGATGCTGAAAAAGACGGCCATCCTTTGTGTGCAGAAGAATACAAAGAACTAAAGCAGGATTTGGAAAGGCATGCAGAGAAATTAAGGGTGGCTGTTGAAGGCTTGTCAAGGGAAGGGAAGTTTGGGTAAAAATAAATTATAAACTATTCTTAATAAAAATTTCAATGCGTCCCTTCTGGACAATATCTTGTGCTCGGCAACTCTCCGATTGCTACATCGTGTGACATGCTAGGTGAGCTCGTCGAACCTCGCTCACCATTCACCGCCTCGCCTATTTATTCAATAAAACATCACAAGCGGTTCACTTTTATCACATTATGCATATAAAAGTCGCTCTCGTTTTTTTGATTAATTTTTTATTTTATTGTGTGCTTTTAACTATTTTTTCAGAAAAGCATTTAAATTGGCCTGTAAAACTGACTTCTTCTATTTGGGCC
>CAZJBR010000129.1:935-2054 GCA_964544435.1 uncultured Methanosarcinales archaeon | reverse complement strand
AAAAAGCCCTCTGTTCTTGCATGATTAAGAACTTTGAGCCCAGGCTGTACCAGCAAACAATTTTAGCTACCGCAGTTGAAAAGAACACTTTAGTTGTGCTGCCGACCGGAATGGGCAAAACCAACATTTTCTTGATGCTTGCCGCACAGAGGCTTAAGCAGTTCCCAAATTCGAAAATTTTGTTTATAGGCCCCACACGACCCCTGATTGAGCAGTACCTAAATGTATTCAGGGAGCATTTTGAGATAAAGGAAGGTGAGATGGCTGAGCTTACTGGCATGGTCAGTCCTGAGAAACGAGCTGAGCTGTGGAAGAAATCCAGGATAGTTTTCTCAACTCCCCAAGGTCTGGAAAATGACATAATAAGCAGGCGCATTAACCTTGAAGAAGTTTGCTTGCTTGGAATAGATGAGGCGCATCGCGCTGTAGGCGACTATGCTTACGTATTTGTTGCAAAGCAGTTCATGAAGCTTTCAAGATTCCCGAGAATCATAGCTTTAACAGCTTCTCCGGGGAGCGATATGGAAAAGATACAGGAAGTCTGCAAAAACCTTTTCATTGAAGATATTGAAGTAAGAACCGATGAAGACCCAGATGTCAGGCCTTATGTGCAGGAAATGCAGGTTGACTGGATTTCGGTTGAGCTGCCAAAAGTCTTTACGGATATACAAGGGTTTTTGCTTCTGTTTCTTAAAGAGAGGTTTGAAAAATTAAAAAAGTGGGGGATTTTAAGAAGAGCTGACTTAAAGTACGTTGGAAAATCTGATTTGCTGCAGCTGCAGGCCGAGCTTAGGAGCAGAATTGCCCAGGGAGAAAAAGATTTTGTTGTTTGGAATGCCATATCGCTGCTTGCAGAGGTTATGAAGGTCTATCATGCGCTTGAATTGCTTGAAACCCAGGGCATAAGCGCCTTGCACAAGTATTTTGCGAAATTGGTTTCAGAATCAAGAATCTCAAAAACCAAAGCAATCAAATCCATTATGAATGACTCGAATTTCAAGTCTGCTATGATCAAGGCCGGCATTCTGCATGAGGAAAAAGTCGAGCACCCAAAGCTTATAGAACTGCAGAAGATTATTGAGGCAGAGATTTCTCAAAATAATAATGTTAAGATTATGG
>CAZJBR010000129.1:264-925 GCA_964544435.1 uncultured Methanosarcinales archaeon | reverse complement strand
TAACCAATACAGGGACAATGCACTGGATGTTATTGAGAAACTGAACAAAATCAAGGATGTAACTGCTAAAATTTTCGTAGGCCAGCAGAAAAAAGGCGACACTGGATTAAGCCAGAAAGAGCAAAAGCAGATGCTTGATGACTTCAGGAACGGATTGTTTAATGTTCTTGTAGCGACTTCTATCGGAGAGGAAGGCCTTGACATTCCAAAGGTTGACCTTGTAATCTTTTACGAGCCCATTCCCAGCGCAATAAGAAGCATCCAAAGGAGGGGCAGGACTGGAAGACAGGACAAAGGCAGGGTCATTATCCTGATGGCCAAGGGCACAAGAGACGAAGGCTACAGGTGGGTTGCGCACCACAAGGAAAAGAAAATGCATAGGAATCTGGCCAGCATGAGAAAAAAACTAAATCTTTCGATGTACGAGAAAAAAGATGCTCCTATAACAAAATTTGCTGAATCAAAATTAAGGATATTTGCTGACTACAGGGAAAAGGGAAGCGGCGTTATAAAGGAGCTTGCTGAAAACGGGATCATTGTCAATATGGAAAAGCTTGACAATGCAGATTATGTTGTTTCATCAAGATGCGGCATTGAGATGAAAACAGTCGAGGATTTTGTGGACAGCATAATTGACGGAAGGCTGCTGCAGCAAATCAAG
>CAZJBR010000129.1:0-254 GCA_964544435.1 uncultured Methanosarcinales archaeon | reverse complement strand
CCACAACTCTATTCTCGGGATGATGGCTACAATAGCAGTTTCGTACGGAATACCAATCATACAGACAAGAAACTTTAAGGAGACTTCGGCATTGCTGCAGATAATAGCAAAAAGGGAGCAGGAAGAAACAAGCAAAGATTTTAACCTTCATGCAGACAGGAAGCCAGCAACATTGAAAGAGCAGCAGGAATACTTTATCAGCTCTTTGCCTGGCATAAATTTGACATTGGCAAAGCCTTTGCTGAAGCATTTCA
>CAZJBR010000128.1:0-2075 GCA_964544435.1 uncultured Methanosarcinales archaeon | reverse complement strand
CTCCGGCACCTCCGCGAACTTTGTGAGCGGAGGTCACGAACAACGTGAGATCACCTCCGCAATAGTGATATTTTAGAATATTGTTTAAAAAGGTTGCTAAAAACCAGGTTGCAAAAAAAAACATTTCTTCAATCCGACCCTTTGGGACAAAGGCATTGTGCGCCTCGGCATTCTGCTGTGGAAGTCGCCTGTTCTGTGCTCCCCCTCGGCGCAAATACATTCACACGCAGTTCACTTTTATCATGTTGTAGATCTAAGAATCGCGCTCGTGATTGTTTTATGATTTTTATTGATTGAATCGTTTATTGTTTAATGAATTTGAATCTCAAAGTTATTTAGAATTAAACAATCTTTTACCTAATCTTCTTCTGCCAATTATAACTCCTTAATCTCTTGCTCTTGCCGAAGCCGCATGAAGCGCATTTTCTTTTGTTGAGGTTCATTGTCCTTTTGCCGCAGCGCCTGCAGTATATCATGTTCTTCTTGCCGGACTTCTCCCCCATTGATGGTGTGCCTTTCATGTTGTCTCCCTTAAAAATCTAGAAAGTCTATTCTGTAGATATTACTGTTATCGTATCTCCCCTTATAAACACAACTCCAAGCTTTCTCGTCATCTCGCCGTTGACCCTTTCCTCCACATCCTCAAGAACAACATTTATGTGAATGTCAAATGACTTGATTTTGCCAATGTACTGCTTGTTGTTTTTCAGCTCTACAATTACTCTCTTGTCTCTTGCCTTGTTTAAAGCATCCAATGGTCTTGCCTGTTCCATGAAATAAAACACCTTCAGATTAAAATAGCTGGAAGAAATTTGGCCGCTTTATAAAGGTTTTGAAAAATCGTAATACTTTAGCTTTCTGAAGTAAATTTTTAAAACAGCGCCTTCGGCACGATAATTTGCGCTCGGCTTTTTTTGCCCGCCACTAAAAAAAGCCAAGCCTACTTATCCATTGATTATTGAATAAATTCGAGGCGAAATTTTAGTGGCAGGCAAAATTTCGCCGAGTGTAAATATTGTGAGCAGTGACGTTGTGAGCGAGTCTTGCGAGCCTCGCAAGTCACGCGAACGGATTAAAAAATACCTTCAGGATAGTAAATAATCACGAAAAATCTAATTTTTTAGTAATACCTATTTGTTTAATCGGATTTTTTCTTTGTGACCTCTTCAGGCACTTTGTATTCGTGCCACGATACTTGCTTGTTTTCTATAGCTTCTTTCAGAGTCTTTTCAACTTTTGACAGCTGGCTTTGGCCGCTTTTGACCTCGACAAAAACAATCTCGTCTATTTTCTTTTCATCCATTCCCTTGAAGACTACAAAATCAATCGGCTTGCCTATGAACCTCGCTTCTGAAGGATTAAAGGGAAAATCAGGAAGGTAAGGGGCTATCTGCTCGCTGAACTGCCCGCTTAGCACAGCCCTTGAGTGCTTAATTGCATCTTCTCTTATTTCCGGGATTTGTTCTTTTAACTGCTTTTTTGCGATGTACCTGCCGATTAAATAGCCTATGGACAATATCAAAAAAATCAATACAGCAATTCCTATGATTTCAAAAAATGCCATAAAAAGTCACTGAACTATCTGGAATAAATAATTATCTAAAAAAGCGCCATAGAAACCTATTTAAACCATTAAAAAATCCTTTGTCTTATGGCAATTTCGCAGTCAAGGCCCAAGAGAAAAAGTTCCGGAGGACGGTATATCTCATACCGAAAGAAAAAGCAGTATGAACTCGGCAGAGAGCCTTCTTTCACAAAGCTCGGCAAGAGAAGAGTGCATGTGATAAGGACAATGGGCGCCCACAGAAAGCTTAGAATGCTGAGCGCTGACACAGCCAATCTCTTTGATCCAAAATCCAAATCGTACAAGCAAACCAAAATTAAGACAATCACAGACAATCCTGCCAACAGGCATTTTATCAGAAGGAACATAATGACAAAAGGCTCTGTTATAGACACAGAATTGGGCAAGGCACGCATAACCTCGAGGCCCGGTCAGGATGGGGTTGTCAACGCTGTGCTGATTTCTTGATTGTCATTACTTATTGATAGTTAAAAATAGAAAGGTTTATAAA
>CAZJBR010000127.1:0-2098 GCA_964544435.1 uncultured Methanosarcinales archaeon | reverse complement strand
CTTTGTTGGTCGACTATATAGAGAATGCAAAAGTATAGAAAATGGTTCTTCATCTATAAACAAATATTTAAATATCTAGTTGGATTCGAATTTTATATGAGAATAACAAATACGCTTATCGTTTACACTATCCCAAGGTCAAAAGAGCAGAAATCGAATTTGGAACTGGTCAAAAATAGTTTGGTGAAGCATAAAATAGATTACAAACTGGCAAATAGGGACAGATTAAGAAAAGCTTATTTTCAGGATAAGGATTTAGTAATTGCAGTGGGCGGCGACGGAACTTTCCTAAGGGCGGCCCATTTTGTGGATAAGCAGCTTTTGATGGGGGTAAACTCCGACACGAGAAATAAGGAAGGTTTTTTCATGAAAGCCGACAAAAATAATTTTGATAAGAAATTGAAAATGGTAATGAAAAATAAATTCGTCATTAAAAAATTGCCAAGGCTGGAAGCTTATATAAATAATAAGAAGGTTGATGTGTTTGCATTAAATGAGTTCTTCATAGGAGCGCAAAAAGCTTACCATGCTGCAAAATATGTCATTAAAATAAGCAATAAAAGAGAAAGGCAGAAAAGCAGCGGAGTTTTGGTGACAACCCCAAGCGGAAGCCATGCATGGGCAAAATCGTGCTGCGGCAAGACACTTCCTTTGAATTCAAGGAAATTCCAATTTGTTGTCAGGGAACCGTATGAAGGCAAAGTTTTCAAAGATTACAGGCTGAAGTGCGGAATATTGGATGAAGACCATGAAGTTAAGGTAGTATCGGAAATGCTGGACGGCATAATTGTTGCTGACTCGGTCAGCAGGGAATACAATTTTAAAGCGGGAAGCAAAGCCACTATTAGGCCTTCAGGTAATTGCATTAATGCTGTATGGTAACAGAAACAAAATTTGTGTGGATGGACGGAAAATTTGTAAAATGGCATGATGCAAATACCCATATTTTAACGCATGCATTGCATTACGGAAGCTCAGTTTTTGAAGGCGTGCATTCCTACAAAGCAGATAGGGGGACTGCGCTTTTCAGGCTGAATGAGCATATTGACAGGTTTTTCCGTTCTGCAAGCGCTATGAGCATGAAGATTAGTTTTACAAAGAATGAATTAATTGATGCAATAAAGGGGTTGGTTAAAAAAAATAAATTAGAAGACGGTTACGTGAGGCCATTGGCTTATTATGGATATGGGCCTGTAGGTATTTTCCCGAAGGACATTAAGACTAACGTTGCTTTGATAACAGTTCCATGGGGGGATTATTATTCAAAACCGTTGAGAATCCTGACATCAAAGTTGATAAGACATTCTGAAAAATCAACTGTCTTCGGTACAAAAATAGGCGGGAATTATGCAAACTCCATCATGGCAATGCATGAGGCAAGGAAAAAGGGGTATGATGAAGCTTTAATGCTCGACTACGAAGGTTTTGTTGCAGAAGGACCTGCTGAAAATATATTCATTGTCAAAAATAAAGAGTTGATGACGCCAAGTAGCAGAAGCGCTTTGTATGGGATAACGCGCAGTTCAATATTGGAGATAAGCAAAGACATTGGAATAAAAACCTATGAGAAGAATATAAGCCTTACCGAAGTCAATAATGCTGACGAAGTGTTTTTTTGCGGAACAGCTACTGAAATAGCGCCTGTCATAGAAGTTGACGGAAATAGAATTGCAGACGGCAGGCCCGGCAAAATCACTTCAAGGCTGAAAGCAAAGTTTTACGACATCGTAAGGGGCAAGGATAAAAAATATAAAGGCTGGCTGACTTATATTTGTTAGGAAATGAAAATAAAAGACATTGGGGGTGAGGTGGACGGAATTATGAACGGGATTAACAAAAAATGCAGGGAATACAAAATAAGCATTATTGGAGGCAATATATCCAGCTCAAAACAGATAATAATCAGCATAGCCATGATAGGACATGTGGAAAAAAAATATTTGGCGTTAAGAAGCGGCGCGAAAATCAATGATTCGATTTTTTGCACAGGAAATGTTGGCTCTTCTGCCATTGGATTTGAATTATTAAAGAAGAAAGTTAATGGCAGATCGATAAAAAAGCATCTTGAGCCAAAATCAAGGTTGAATTTAGCCAGAAA
>CAZJBR010000126.1:0-2107 GCA_964544435.1 uncultured Methanosarcinales archaeon | reverse complement strand
GCCTTTTGCGCCGATATGAAAGTAATCCTTTGCAAAAACCGGAAGCAAAGTTGTATATGGCAGCCCGACTGCAACCATTAGGAATGAAAATAAAACAACAATGAATATTACATTATGGTTAAAGACGTAAACAGCGCCTTCCTTGATGCTTTGTGTCAAGGATTTCTTATGGTCCTTCACTTGCGCTGGAATTTTCATAATGTAAAGCGCCCATATTACCGCAAGAAAACTGAGCGCATTAAAAAGAAGCGCATATTTGACGCCCAATGTCCCGACAATCAGCCCGCCAATAGCTGGTCCTAAAACTAGAGTAAGAGTTAGCGAAGCTCCGCTCAATGCAACTGCATTCACAATCATTTCCCTCGGAACAAGCTCGGATATAAGAGACTGCCTTATAGGGAGATTAAAAGAATTCGCCACACCCTGCAGGATACCCACTAGAATAAGCGGGTAAATTGTCAGTTTTCCGGAAAATGCCAAAAATACCAATACGAGTGACAGCAGCATTGCCGTACTTTGGGAGTATATCATAAGTTTTCTTCGCTCGTATTTGTCAGCCAAAGCCCCTGCAATCAAAGTGAAAAAGAGGATTGGCAGCGACCTAGCCAGGTTAAAAAGCCCGAGATAAAAAGGTGAGTTAGTCAATTCGTACACTAGCCAATTCAGGGCCACAATCTCTAGGAAATCGCCAGTGCTGGATACTACCCCACCAATCCAAAGCAGTTTGAAATTCTTGTACTTTAGAGATGAGAACATAGACTTGAACTTATTTTCTTTTTTCTCTATAGCGGCATTCATAAATAATGCAATAAATGAGTAATTTAAATATGTTGCTGAACAAAAAATAAGTAAGTTTAAAAATGTTCGAAATTACGCGTTTGGCTGAATGGACATTTTTGCACATGGCTTGTGGAGTTATGCGGTTTTCCACAAGAAGAAGTATGCATGGCTGGCGATTTTGTTTGGAGTTCTGCCGGATATCCTTTCTTTTGGCATTCTGTTCATTATGAATTTGATTAGTGGAAGCCTGCAGAGAGGGCCTCCTTCGCTAAGCTCGCTGCCTGACTGGCTTTTTGCTGCCTACAGCATGACCCACAGCTTTGTAATATTTTTGCTTGTGTTTTTTATTATATATCTGTTAACTAAAAAATGGTTCTGGCCTTTGACAGCTTGGGCAATACACGTTTTGATAGATATACCAACGCACTCGACAAGATTTTTCCCAACGCCGTTTTTGTGGCCCTTGTCTGGTTATGTATTTGATGGCATAAGCTGGGCAACACCATGGTTTATGCTGGTTAATTACTCTAGTTTAATGATAGTTTTTATTGTGATTGCGCATTATAGGGACAAAGAGAAGAAAAAATTAAAGAATAGCAAATAGACGAATATTATTCTAATAAGAATATTTTATTCAATTAAATATTTATATAGGAATATCTATGTCTTATTGCGGAGGTGAATTTGATGCAAATAATGGCAATGATGCTGATGAAATTTTAATGCAAAAGCCACAGCCTTTACAAAAATGGTTGTGGCTGATTTAATTTTATAACAAGCTTTAAAAAATAACTGGGTATACCAGATTCTATGCACAAAATTGAATTGTTAAAACAAGATTACGAAAACAAAAAATCCAGAATAAATGAAAGATTGCAGCAATTTGAAAAATTCTTTAATGGGCCCTGTTCATGGTTTTACAGGGAAGGAAACTTGGTTTTACTGCCTGTTGAAGTGAATGATGACGAGAGAATTTTTGAGGAATTATGCTTCTGTATTTTTACGGCAAACACGAGCGCCGAGATGGGTGCAAAGGCAGTCGACGCTGTTAGGAGCGTACTGATTGACGGCAGTGCAGAGGAAATGACAAGAAGGCTTGAAGGTGTTTATCGCTTCAACAACGTAAGGACTTGGAATGAAAGAAGCATCTCATTTCCTGAGGAACATTGGATTTAAGGGCTATGCAATCCTTGACAAGCACATAATAAACTCAATGCATGAATTTGGTGTTTTAAAATCCAATGATAAGCCGAAAAACCCAAAAGAATATCTTGAGATTGAGCAAAAATTTATAGATTTCTCAAAACAAGTTGGAATTGGCATGGAC
>CAZJBR010000125.1:0-2123 GCA_964544435.1 uncultured Methanosarcinales archaeon | reverse complement strand
GTGCTTAGAAATTCCATTGCTGCCTGTGATTTAGCGCGCATATTGCCTCTTTTTGAATAAAATCGAATAATGCCTTTTAGAGAACAAAAAATAAAGAAAGAGATATTTAAAAGTTTTGTTAAATTTTACACTATACCTGAATATATTTCTCCTTTCGCTTGCTTTCCGTAAGCAGCGCCGCTTTTTACTTCATAGTAATCGATGGTCAATAAAACCTTTCCCTTGTCCCCTGTTACGAATCCTGCTGCTGCGGAATTGCAGCCGGAAAATACAAGATCTAGGGTGACGCCAGATGCCCAGTTTGCTGGGTTTGCAGGGTTTGTACAAGCAAGTTGTGTGGTACTTTCACTGCTTTCAGTCAGTCCAGTGACTGTAATTGTTTCGCCTAAATTATTCTTTAACCTGATCCTTACTTCAGTATTTGTTGCATCTATCTGATAATCAATGCACTCAAATTCAGCCGGAAAATTGCATCTGTTCGGAAGCAGCTTGCTCGGGCTTAAAATCCCGAAATAAGCCAGAGTGCCTATCATGATTAGAATGATTAAAAACGCCCATCCGTATGTTGTGAGAAATTCCAATGCTGCCTGTGATTTTCTTTCAAATGCCATTATTATCAACCTCTTCAGTATTTTAAAACTTTTATCAGATTTTTGTTTGGGTTCAAATTATTTATTTTAATTCTATTTTAACTTAGGTATATAAAGCTTTCGATTTCTGCCATTAATCTGGCTGTCTAAAGCCAATTTTAGCGGCCAAATAATCAATTGGCATTGTAAAATGCATTAGGTCATAAATGTTAATGAATAAGTACAAGGCGAAAAATTCTTGGCTGTAAATTTTTCGCCGAGACTAACTAATGTGAGCGTCAGCGAACAGATTGATATTTTTTGTTCATTCATCATCATATAATTCCCCCAAATACCATTCCCAGAACCTTTAGGAAAAGGAAATACAAAGCAACTGAGCCGAAAACGTATATTGGAATGTATTTGACTCCGCCCTTCACATCTCCTTTCTCAACAATAGACACTATAAGTGAGGAAAACAAAGAAATCACAAAGATAGCCGCGAGTGAAAATGTCCTGAAATCAGCAGGGTCCATGCCCACACTTGAGAATGTAAAAGGCAGGCTGGAAACTTTTTGGGTTGCAACAGCAAGCTGGCCCATAAAGCCAACTATAAGAGAAAGCAGATGGTAGGAAAGAGCAAAAAGCAGAGGGCTTATTGCGAGGACAATAACTGAAATGAATATCACATAGGCAATCGCAGCTGCAGACATCTCGTCTTTCAGCTCTTTTGTCTCCTTTAGGTTTGTTACAATCCTGTCTATAAGATTCGACACATTGCCGCCGCTCTCCACTTCGCTTATTATCAGGTCAACAGAGCGCCTGAGCATTAATGAGTCGTATTTTTCCGTAAGCTCCGACAAAGCCTTGCTTATTTCATATCCTGTCATGACTTTTTTTGAGGCTTTTGCCATCTCGCTCCCCAGAACATCAAAACGCGGCTTTATGGCGCTCCATAGCGCAGTCTCAAAGGTCATTCCGCCTTTTAAATTAGCCGAGAGTATCTGCAGAAAATCAGGAAGCTGCTCTTCCATCCTTCTAGTCCTTTGGTATATCTTTAAGTCCAAATAAAAATAAGTCAGGAGTATGAACAATGTGGCAAAAAATAAAAGACCCACCGCCCAGAATAAGAAAATGTAAACAAATTTTACAAGCAGACCAACATTAGTTATGTAAGGGTGGACAAAAAAGAAGAAGGTGAGCCCGGTAATTACAACTGAGATGTAAAAAAGCATTCCAAAAAACTTATACGGAACCTCATTAAAACCGGCTTTCAGCAGGTATTTTCTTAGATGGGGTATCACCCTTTTGGGAACAAACGCCTTTCCAAATTCCTCCAAAAATATTATTTTGAATGCCATTTACAGGCTCACCATCGGCCTTATGGATTTAAAAAGCGTCATGAAAATAAACTCCAGCACTAGTATAAAAAAAATGAACAATAGCAGGCCCTCGAGGCTTACAGCAATGCTTATGAAGCTGGATAGGACAATAAACATGGCCACCCCAAGAGACGGCAGAATAACAGCTGCCAGCATGTAAAAGATAACCAAA
>CAZJBR010000124.1:0-2141 GCA_964544435.1 uncultured Methanosarcinales archaeon | reverse complement strand
AAAGTTGTTGATTAATATTTCCTTACCTAAATAGCGGGATTTTTTCATTAATCCTCTTTCTCAATAACCAAATTATATATTTTATTCGTCTGGAACACTGGCCACAGTTTTGCTTCTTATCTGAACAAGATAGTCTAAAGCGCTCACAATTCCTTCATACATGCTGTCGCAATAGCCATGCTTACATCCAGTATCATTAATCAAAAAAAACTGTTTGGGCTCCTGTGCTTTTTGGTAAGTTCTTGCGGCAGAGTTCAATGGGATTATAGTATCATTTATGGCGTGTATCATCACTAGCTTCCTTGGTGATATCAGCCTTATATAATGGTCAGAATCAATTGACTTCAAGAATGTATTCTTTTTCTCGTCAGGCCCGCCTTTAAAATCAAGGCCAGCAGAGCTTATTACGAGCACTCCGTTAATATTCCTGTCAATAGCCGCTGCTATTACCGCAATCCTCCCTCCAAAACTCTCTCCAGAGATTATTATCCTTTCCGGGTCAATGAAAGGAGCGCTGTACAACAAATCATAAGCCCTCAACGCATCATACACTATAAGATGCTGGTACGGCTCTTTGCCTCCTAAAAAAGAAGAGTAATCTTCATCCAAATTTGGAATATTCCCGCCTGTCTCACCAACTCCCCTTTGGTCAATTACCAAAACAGCTGCATCAAGCTGTGCAATATTTTTTGCAAGCTCAAGCTCACTTTCTTTGCCGACCCCTGCTCCAGGAAGCAGAACAACTCCAGGCAAAAGATCTGCTGCAAATTTTGGCAAAACCAAGAAGCCGTATACATTTTCATCTTTGCTCTGGTAAATGATTTTGCTTATGGTTAAATTCTCTGTCTCGCCATAATTTTCCCTGTAAAATTTAATGTTTCCCCGGTTTAAGGGATAATAGAGATAGCCATCCTTGTCGACCGTCCACTCAATCTCCTGAGGCGCTGGCTTTACTTCAGTTTTTTGAATTTTTTTTGTAAATGTGCCTGAGTAATACAGAAGACCCACTAAAATAATCACAGCTATCGCACCAAAATAAACATGATTTTTTTTGATTTTCATATTGCGTTTATTATTTTGTTTAGATTCTCGCTGTTTTGACTGTTTTTATAAACCTTTGCAAGCCTGATAACCTTGCTTTTGTCTACAATAATCTTTTTATTCTTAAGGATTTTTGCCAATTGCCCGCTCATCAGAAACTGGCAGAACTGGGTCACATTCTTTGGGCTTCTCGCAAAATG
Organism: uncultured Methanosarcinales archaeon; assembly: GCA_964544435.1. Taxonomy (GTDB): domain Archaea; phylum Nanobdellota; class Nanobdellia; order Woesearchaeales; family GW2011-AR4. The sequence goes on along the minus strand of CAZJBR010000124.1, from coordinate 900 downwards.
GGCCCTTTCAAAATCAATCAGCCAAGGCTCGTTATCAGCGATAATCACGTGCTTTATCGGGCGGTGCATCTCCTCCTTGTCAATTTTAAGCTTATCAAGCGCAAACATTTGATTGAATATTTTTCTTAAGATTTTTTTTATTTGATTCTTATTTGATTTTTTAAAGTAATTCTCAATGAAGTCTCCATCAACGTAGTTGTATGCAAAATAATCATTTTCAGCATCAATTAATTTCGGGCCTATGTTGTGCTTATTTAATTTCTTAAGACATTTGGCTTCATTTTCAATCCTGCCGATTGCCTTGCTTTGCGGATTTTTTGTCTTAACCACAATTTTCCTGTTTTTGTAAAATCCTATAAATAAAATCCCCCTATGGCCTTTGGCTAAATATTTGACATTTTTTATTCCGCTGCCTTCCAGTTTCTTCAAGAAATCATTTTTTCTCAGTAAATAAACAAAAAGGTCTTCAAAAAATATATGAAATTTTCCTATCTCCTCAAAATCCAAAAGATTGTTTTTGATAAATCCCTCTACTTTCTCTTTTTTTGTCAAGGAAGAGAAAACCATCAAAACAATCCCGTCAGGCTTCAGGAATCTGCTAACTTCATTAAGAAAATTCTCAATGACTTCGTAGCCTTTTCTCCCGCCTTCAATAGTCAGGTCCTTTAATTTTAATTCCTGCGGCAGGTAAGGTGGGTTGAATATGACCGTATCAAACTTTCCTTTTACATTGCTGAACAAGTCAGACTGCAGGAATTTTATTTTATGGTTTTTTATATTGTTCTTGCAGTAATCAATAACTTCTTTTTGCACATCAACAGCAAGAACAGAAGCAACATTTGGGTTTTGGGAAGCTGCAATCGCCTGTATCCCGGAGCCTGTGCCTACATCAAGCACCTT
>CAZJBR010000123.1:0-2196 GCA_964544435.1 uncultured Methanosarcinales archaeon | reverse complement strand
GTGTGGCATTAGAATTAATCAATACTTTAACTAGAAAACAGAGGCAATGAATTTGTTGAAAGGATAAGGGAGATGACTGATTAAATTTTTATATTGGAATTGTTTACTCTTCTTATGAACTGTAAATTCTGCAATATAGCCAAGCATGTAAAGCCAGCGCATGTTATTTATGAAGATTATTTGGTTTGCGCTTTCATGAACGTAGAGCAATTAACAAAATGCCATATTCTTGTGATTCCCAAAAAGCATTACAAGGATATTTTCGGGCTTGATGAAAAGATGGCTGGAAGAGTGTTTCAAGTAACCACTAGATTATCTAAGGCTGTTAAGAAAATAATTAAACCAAACGGCTTGGATATCTTTCAATGCAATGGAAAATATGCAGACCAGTCAATATTTCATTTCCATATGCATATCTTCCCGAGATTCAAAGGAGACGGACTATTCAGCATTTACAATAAAAAGAAGCCAGTTTACAAAGATGATAAATACTTGGAGGAGATAAGCAAGAGAATAAGGAATGCACTGAAATCTTAGAGCCTTAAAGTAGCTACTCAGCAAGGTATGCCGCCTTTCCAGCGTCGAACTTCCAGGCTTCTGGTATTCTTCCAACTCTCTTGTAATACTTAATCAATCTGTTGATTTTTGATTCTGTAAGGTGCAGACCCCTGGCTGCCGTCTCGTCATGCTTGTTGGCTTCAAGGTGCTTTGTGATTGATGCGTACTTTTTTGACAATGCGCTTAAGTCTTCCGGAATCTCCGGAACAATCTTCTTGTCCTTGAGAATCGCGCTTACTGATTTGCCGCATAAAGCCAATGCGCTTGGAATTCCATAAACATCCCTCAATAAAATTCCAATCTGGGATGTCGTCTTGCCTTCTCTTGAAAGCTTTGCTATTAGTAATTCAACTTCTTTTGCCTTGTACCTAATCCATGAAGGGGAGGTTTTCTTTGCAGGCTTCTTTGAGCCGTGCTTCCCGCGCTTCCTTGAATGCATTCGTGCCATTTTTGTTTTTATATAGTCGTTAATTCAAATTTTAAATTCGTTCGCTCCGCTCACATTATCTTGTGCTCGGCTTTCGCTTCCCTTTCAATCGCTCAAGCCTCGCCTATGCATTTATTATAAAAACTGGAGAAAATCAACTTTCATCCAGCATAGCCAAGCAATATTTGCTATTACCGAGCTATCTTTAGTATAACGGGATATTACTGGCGTTTATAAAATTATTGGTTAGCAAACTATTCTTTCTTCGTCAATTTTTGGAAAAATTCCATCACTTCAACAGGCAAAGCCATCACAACAGTGTTGCTTGCTGTCGGTCCAAGTCCATCCAATGTCTGCAGTGTCCTTAATTGCATCGCGCCTTTTGATTTTCCCATTACTTCTGCAGCAGCTGCTAGATTCTTTGCAGCGTCCCTATCGCCCTCGCTTTTGATGACAACTGCCCTTTTCTCTCTTTCAGCAGCTGCCTGCCTTGACATTATCCTCTTCAAATCATCTGGAACTTCAATATCTTGTAATTTAATTACCTGAACATCTAGTCCCCATTGGTCTGTTTCCTTATCAACTATTTTTCTTATTTCATCTCCAATCTTCTGCCTCTCAACCAATATTGTATCAAGTGTCATCCCTCCAACCACATCTCTCAAGGCAGTCTGGGAGTACTGCGCTATGGCATACTGGTAATCCTGAACTTTAATGACCGCATCATCAACTTTATTCACTTTAAAGAAAACAACTCCGTTGACATTTACAGGCACATTGTCCTTTGTCATAACCTGCTGCTTTTCTATGTCAATTGACCTTATTCTCATGTCCACAACAACCATCCTTTGGACTATCGGAACAACTAAATTAAACCCAGGATTCCGTATTCCAGTGAATTTTCCTAGCGTAAACACTATTCCTTTTTCATACTGGTTGATTATCCTTATAGAACTGAATACAATTATCACTGCTAAAAAAATTAATACATACCATAAATAAAACATTTTTACCACACCCCACTAAATTTATAACTAATGATAATCTAACTAAACTCTGTATATAAATCTTTTTAAAAATAGCCCCGGGCAGATACATAACCAACCTTTTGACAAAAGCCTGTGGAAAACCGTGGGTTTCGCTTCGCTCAAGCCCACTAAAAATAGATAGCCCCGGGCAGATTCGAACTGCCGTCTGAGCCTTTCTATTGC
>CAZJBR010000122.1:0-2199 GCA_964544435.1 uncultured Methanosarcinales archaeon | reverse complement strand
GCCTTCGGCACAATAATTTGTGCTCGGCTTTTTTTGCCCGCCACTAAAAAAAGCCAAGCCTACTTATTCATTAATTATTGAATAAATTCGAGGCGAAATTTTAGTGTGTGACATGCGAGGCTCGCAAGCCTCGCTCGCCATCTACCCAAATTTCGCCGAGTGTAAATATTGTGAGCAGTGACGTTGTGAGCGAGTCTTGCGAGCCTCGCAAGTCACGCGAACGGATTAAAAAATACCTTCAAGATAGTAAATAATCACAACAAAACCAATAAAATTAAAAATGGTGCAAAAAAACTCCTATCAAAATGGAACTTCCAAAAAACTACAATCCCAAAGAGGCGGAGCCAAGATGGCTGGAGTTCTGGGAGAAGGAGAAGATATACGCTTTTAACCCCGAAAGCAAGGCAGAAATCTATTCAGTCGACACTCCACCTCCAACTGTAAGCGGCAAGATGCATCTTGGGCATTCTTTTTCTTATTCACAGCAGGATTTTGTCGTAAGGTTCCACAGAATGCTTGGCAAAAATATATTCTACCCTTTTGGCACTGACGACAACGGACTGGCGACTGAAAGGATGATTGAAAAGATGAAAAATGTCAAGGGGCAGTTCATGAAAAGAAAGGAGTTTGTTGAGCTTTGCCTGAAAACTCTTGAAGAAATAAGGCCGGATTTTGTCTACGACTGGAAAAGAATCGGCATAAGCGCTGATTATGCTGTTTTTTATACAACAATTAATGGGCATTGCCAGAAGGTTTCGCAGAAATCATTCATTGAGCTTTACAAGATGGGAAGAATTTACAGAAAATTTGCGCCTTCAATGGCTTGCCCAAACTGCGCGACTGCAATTGCTCAGGTGGAATTAAAAGACTTGGAAAGATTTTCTACATTGTATTTTATTAAAGCCCAGGCAGACGGAGATGAAAGCATTGTTTTTGCAACCACAAGGCCCGAGCTTATGATGGCGTGCATTGCCATAAGCGTTCATCCTGATGACAACAGATTTAGGCATCTTATCGGAAAGACTGCAACAATTCCCGTAAGCAACGAAAAAGTTCCGATAATCTCTGACACAATGACTAAAATGGAGTTTGGCACAGGCGCTGTCTATTGGTGCCCTTACGGCGACATGAGTGACATAGAGTTTGTAGCAAAGCACCCTGAGCTAAAAGTCAAGCACGTAATGAACAGAGACGGCAGGCTTAATGATCTTGCAGGCAAATACAAAGGCATGAACAGCGAGGAGGCGAGAATAGCAGTAATTAATGACTGGAAAAAAGCAGGCGTTGTCATAAAAGAAGAACAAATCGGGCAGGCAGTAAACACCCATGAAAGATGCGGAACTGTAATTGAGTTTGTTGCAATGGACCAGTGGTTCATAAAGTACCTTGGCTTGAAAGATGATTTCATAGAATATGGGCGCAGAATAAAATGGTATCCAGAGCATATGCGCGCAAGGTACGAAAACTGGATTCAGGGCTTGAAGTGGGACTGGAACATATCAAGGCAGAGGCATTTCGGGATTCCAATTCCGGTATGGTACTGCAAAAAATGCAATGCGATAACAATGGCGGAAGAAAAGCAATTGCCCGTCGATCCTTTGGTTGATAAGCCGTTGAAGAAATGCGACTGCGGCTCAAATGATTTTATCGGAGAGAAAGATGTTCTTGATACATGGGCGACCTCCTCTTTGACGCCTGATATAGCAATTGAACTATTTAAGGATAAAACTCTTCAAAAAAAACTGCATCCCATGAGTTTACGGCCGCAAGCTCATGACATAATCACATTCTGGCTTTTCAATACGGTTGTTAAAAGCTATTTTCACCACAAAAGCATTCCATGGAATAATGTGATGATTTCTGGATGGGCTTTGGACCCGAAAGGCAAGAAGATGAGCAAGAGCAAGGGAAATGCTGTTGATCCAAGGGAGATGATTGGCAAGTACTCTGCTGATTCATTGAGATTCTGGGCGGCCGGCAGCAGGCTGGGGGATGATTTGCCTTTTCAGGAAAAAGACTTGGTAACAGGAAACAAATTTACAACTAAGATATGGAATGCTTCAAAGTTCGCATTTATGCATCTGACTGACTACAATCAGCAGAGACCTTCAAAAATCGAAATGATGGACCGGTGGATATTGTCAAAGCTCAGCAAGGTTGTCAGGCAGAGCACTGAAAATTTTATGAATTATGAGTATT
>CAZJBR010000121.1:0-2201 GCA_964544435.1 uncultured Methanosarcinales archaeon | reverse complement strand
ATAAAACCCCAGCAAAGCTTCTTGCGAAGCCCTGCTAGGGAAAAAGAGGTGATTAAGATTTAAAATATATTCCCAACGTTATGTTACTACTGTAGAATAGAACTAGTATTTAAATCTTTCGGTGATTTAACTATTTTAGAGTAGTGTAATAAAAAGATTATACAATTTGACATTTATTACTTACATAATATATTTTAATACTTATTTATTATGTTGTAATACTTATAAGATATATATTTTAACTTATTTAATACTAATAAAGAATCCGAGACAGTTTGAGGTTCTAAGATACTCTTAAATATCTGGTTTTATTCTAACCAGTCATGTCAAAAAAATCAAAGCCGAAAGGAGACTTCAAGGTCTGGGGTGATGTTTTCGACCAGTTCACACAAAGAACTGTGTACAGATTAATGACCCGAGGCCATTTTGAAGGCCTGGAAAGCCCCATATCAATCGGAAAGGAAAGCAATGTATTTTCTGCTTTAAGGAAGGACGGCACAAAGGTTATGGTAAAAATTTACAGGCTTGAGACATGTGATTTTAACAGAATGTATGATTATATCAAAGGTGACAAAAGATTTTTGAGCGTCAAAAAGGGGAAAAGAAACATCATATTCTCATGGGTGCAAAGGGAATACAGAAATTTATTAAAGGCGAGGCAGGCCAACGTCAGCGTTCCGACCCCATTGACATTTTCCAACCATGTGCTGGTGCTTGAGTTTATCGGAGATGACGGAATTATAGCGCCAAAGCTTAAGGATCGGCCTCCTAAAAATCCAAGAGACTTTATTGACAGGATAATTGCAAATATGAAAAGACTGCATAAAGCTGGACTTGTTCATGCGGACTTGTCAGCATTTAACATCCTTAACTACAATGAAAAGCCGGTTTTTATTGATTTTTCGCAATGCATGCCGCTTGACAGCTCAAGGGCAAATGAATATTTGGTTAGAGACGTAAGAAACGTTTGCACTTTCTTCAAGAAAATCGGGCTTAAAGTCAATGAGGAAAAGGTTAAAGCTAAAATTACAGGTTAAAAATTACAATAACTAAAACACATTAACGAATTAACATTAATAAAATCCAATCCAATAATTTTTTAATTATAAAATATTAATGGCAAAAACGTTTAATGCGTTGTGTACGAAATGAAAACACCGGGAATCACAACAAATTTACAACCAAGAAACTGCATTTGCAACAAAATATTGGATAAAATAAATAAACTTAAAAACAGTTTGTAATTTCAATAAAATAAAATGGTAGAATATTCTTATGAATTAAAAGTTCCAAGGAACAGGGTGGCCGTTATTATAGGAAGAGAAGGCAGCGTTAAGAAGGAGATAGAGGAATCCACAAAAACCAAACTTGATATAGACTCGAAAGAAGGCGACATTTTCATTTCTGGAGAGGACGCTCTCGGGCTTTACACAGCACGGGAGATAATAAAAGCTGTTGGCAGAGGGTTTAACCCGGAAATCGCAAGGCTTTTGCTTAAGCCTGAGTATATTTTTGAGGTTGTGGACTTAAGCGAGTTTGCCAAGTCCAAAGAGTCAATGCTTCGCCTGAAAGGAAGGGTCATAGGCAAGGAAGGCAAGTCAAGAAGGCTTATAGAGGAGCTGACAGAATGCAGCATCTCGGTTTTTGGAAAGACAATAAGCGTTATTGGACTGCCGGAATCAGCTTCTGATGCCCGGCGTGCAATAGAATCGCTGTTAAGAGGCTCAACTCATGCAAATGTCTATAAATGGCTTGAGAAAAGAAGAAGAGAGCTGAAAAGAAGAGCTGTAATGGGAATGTGATATGGCAAAAGAGCAGATTTCAGAAATAAAGGAAGTGCCGATAGCATATGAGCTGGCTAAAAGGCAGAAAGAGATTTCAGTAGCTGAGTTCTTTACAAAAAACAGGCATTTGCTTGGCTTTGATAACAAGAGAAAGGCTTTGCTAATGGCTGTTAAAGAGGCTGTCGACAACAGTTTGGACGCCTGTGAAGAAGCAAGAGTACTTCCTGAAATCAGCGTTGAAATCGTCCAAATGTCTGAATTCAAGTATAAGGTTGTCGTTGAGGACAACGGCCCGGGCATAGTGAAAAAACAAATCCCGAATATATTTGCAAAGCTGCTTTACGGCAGCAAATTCCACACTTTAAAGCAAGCGCGAGGCCAGCAGGGCATAGGAATAAGCGCTGCTGTTTTATACGC
>CAZJBR010000120.1:0-2216 GCA_964544435.1 uncultured Methanosarcinales archaeon | reverse complement strand
GTCCAGAGGCGGAAGAAGGAAGAAAAGGAGATAAATTCTCTTTTTTTTATTTTTTATTTTCAATTTCTAACAATCTTTTCAATGAGTATATTGCAACTTCAATCTGCTTTTTACTAGGCTCCTGGGTTGTTATCTTCTGAAGTGCCAGGCCAGGTAGCGAGATAAGCCTGAATAACACGTTCTTTTGGTGCTTATCGCTGGCTTTTAATATCTCATACGATATGCCAGCAATAATCGGAATAAGAAGGATTCTCACAGGAAACAGTATGCCCTTTCTCAGCCAAGCATTCAAATCCGAGAAACTTGGGCGATATAACAGGATTACTGAGGGCAATAAAGAGAAAACCAGAATGCTTATAGCGAATACTATGAACAGGAAAGATGTTCCGCATCGTGGATGCAGAGTTGTGAATTTTCTTACGTTATTGAAGCTGAGTTCCTTGCCGCGCTCATAGCAGTGTATTGCCTTGTGCTCCGCGCCGTGGTATTCAAACAGGATTTTTACGTCCTTCATGAACGAGATCGCAACAATGTAAGCCACGAAGATAGCTATCCTTATCAAGCCGTCGACAAAATTGAACATGAACGGCCTTTTCTCTTCAGTGATTCCGATAAGGTGCGTTAGAAAATATGGCAGTGCTATGAAAAACCCTATGACAAGTGCAATGGAAACAAATATTGTAATGGCAAGCTCTTTTCTGCTTATCTTCTCATCTTTTTCTCCAATCTGCTCAGCCGACCACATCAATGACTTAATTCCGATTACAAGCATGTCAACAAGGTTTACAAATCCTCTTATGAAAGGCAATTTCAGAAAGCTGTATTTTTTCTTCGGAATTAAGCCTTTTTTAGTTGCAATGCCTTTATTTTTCCTGACGGCAACGACATACTTGCTGGGGCCCCTTATCATAACGCCTTCCATCACAGCCTGTCCGCCGACGTTGAGTTTTTTAGATTCCATTATTCTTGAAATTTTTTGGTTGTTTTAAATAGTTATTGGATATTAAATAGAATTCACTTTATATTATTCTCTTTAAATAATAAATAGTCTAAGGATTTTCCAGTTCTTACGGGATGTTGAAGAACTCTCTTGCTTATTACCTTGGGCCTTTTCAACATCCTTTCTGTAATCGAATAATGACCATAAACATAACCACCGTATGTTGATTCATCTTCCATAACAGTGCCTACTTCTGGAAGACCTTTTGGAGTTTTTCCATGCGGAATTTTAACAATACTATATCCGTCAATGGCGACAACTTCTGTAATTGCCCGCTTTCGATATGCTTTATTTTTTCTCCAATGTTCCATCAGTTCGTCTAAAAAAACATTACCTTGACTCTGTTCATCAGCTTTGGAAGATGCGAGCACAAGCCCTCTTCTAGGTAGCAATCCTAATTGGCTAAACGCTTCAACAGAGCTTCCTGAGTAACAACTGTTATTAATGAATATAAAATCATTTCTGCAGTCTATCAATTTGCCCCACTCTTCATAAGTCAAGGAAGCGTCGTTAGGCCAAAATGTTCCCTTGCCACCGTGCCCATTATAAAGAGATAAGAAGCTAGGACGTTTACCTTGGTTCATCATCTCCTCAAGAAACATCTTGGTTTCTTCCATAATATACTCATTTCCAAGGTATGTACAAAATATAACCCTCGTCCTCTTTGGATTGAATTTTAATTCGTTCAGTAGAAATTCCTGAAAGTTGAGAGTCTTTTCTGCAAATCTCGGTTCATTCCCACTTATAAGCAAAGCATAAGTTTCTCTAAGCATTTTATTTTTTATGTAGAATCACAGAATAATTTATAAATCTTTATCTATTCAGCCTCAATTATGAAATGCCCATACTGCAACTATGAGGAAACCCAGGTCATAGACACAAGGGAGACTGAAAATCTTGAAGCTACCAGAAGAAGACGGGAGTGCCTGAAGTGCAGCAAAAGGTTCACGACATACGAGAGAGTTGAAGAAGCTGATATTATAGTTGTGAAAAAGGACGGCAGAAGGGAAAAGTTTGAGAGAAAAAAGCTTGTTGACGGCATATTGAAAGCGTGCGAGAAAAGAAACATAGCGCTTGAAAAGATTGAAAAGCTCGTTGACGAGGTTGAGTCTGACTTGAGGAAGAGAGACTCTGTGGAGATAGAAAGCAGGGTCATTGGCGAAATAGCGATGAAAAAGATTAAATCGCTTGACAAGATTGCCTACATAAGGTTTGC
>CAZJBR010000119.1:0-2233 GCA_964544435.1 uncultured Methanosarcinales archaeon | reverse complement strand
TAAAGGATTTCAATATCGACAATTTCCAGATAAGCATAGAAGGAGAAGAGCATACGAATGACTACATAAGGGGCAAGGGAGCCTACAAACGGATAGTTGAGTCTGCAAAAATACTGGTTGAGGAAGGGGTTCATACAAGCTTTTCCTTCACTGTGACAAGCATCAACAGCAGGGAATACTTTAAAGTCCTGGAAATAGCGAAAAGCCTTGGCGTTCATACGCTTTGGAGCGACAGATTGGTGCCATGGGGCTCGGGAAAGCATATCCAAGACCAAATGCTGCAGCCTATTGATGTCAAGGAGCATTATGAGAAAATAACAAGAATTTCAAAAGACCTGGAAAGAAACGGCTCAAAGACAAATCTGAGCAGGAACAGAACATTGTATTTCATGGCTGACCCTAAAAAGCAGGACAGGCTTCCATGGGCGAACCATTGCGATGGAGTCGGCACGCGAGGCATGACTGTTTTATGCGACGGCACGGTTTACCCATGCCGAAGGCTGCCGATCAAAGTAGGCAACTTAATGGAACAATCACTATTTGAAATATGGTACGCAAACGAATGGATGTGGAAGCTGAGGGACAAAAACAATTACAAGAATGAAAAATGCGGAAATTGCGAGCTTTTTGAGAGATGCGGCGGAGGTGCGCCTTGCATTGCTTACGGCTATTCAGGAACTCCTTTTGCAACAGATCCGCAGTGCTGGAAGGCATTTGACAAAATACCGGAAGCAGAGCAGCTTGCAAAAGCAGCGCATATTATAGAAAGCGATAAAGAGCCTGAATACTGGGAGCATGTAATTGTGCAGGACACAGGCAAAGATTTAGGAGAGTATTTTGAATTAGACAACGGAATGATTTATTATTGCAATGGAACAAAAACAGGAGTAAGCAAAATTAAGGAAGAAAATCCTTCCGGACTGTATTTGCTGAATATTGATTTAAATGATTTTAATATTGATGAAATCTTAAATAAAATTGAAAATAAGAAAATAAAAAAACTGTTTGTATCAGTAAGAAACAATCAAAATTTGACGCAGAATAAAAATGAGGCACTGTTTCTGCTGGGGCATTTAAAGAATAAAAATGTAAACTTCAAATTAACAAGGCCATTGCCAAAAGAATGGTTTGGATTTGATTACTTCAAGGTTTCCAGAACTCTCAACGCGCCAACCTCATGGAAAGAAAGCATGGAACTGTTTTATATTGAAAATGGGCAGATTAAAATAAGGAATGCAATAAACATCGACGGCCCGAAGCTGAAATACATGCCGAGCAGAAGCCAGATTTACGAGTATTTTTCTTATTTCTACAGCAGGCCAAGAAGGATGCAGAAGCCGAAAGAGGAATTGCTGCAAGTTACTGCTTCTGTGGGATAGAGTTTCGTGATTTAATAGAAAACCTAAAAAATTCCTCAAATTGGCAGAATCCAATACTTTTTAATTTTAATCTGATTTAGAAATATTAAGTTGCCCCATTTTCTTCCACTTTTTCAGGATTACTGACGTGAAAATCTTCATTTTTGGCTGCTTTCAACAAAATTTCGTCTGAGGAGGCGAATTGACCGATTTGGGTTTTATTGCCTAGTGCGGTATAGAGATGGATTGCGTCATTAATCGATATGTGGCGCTTCACTATAAGTTCCGTACAGTGTGTAATAACTGAAGAAGTCAAAGGATCAAGGATGAGAGCTCCCTTATCACTCAAATCCTTCACATCTGCTAAAAATCTTTTAATTGCCTTGCTTAATTCTTCTTCTGTTATCAATTTGTACCTAACCCATTTGTCAAAAACCGATATTGCTTCCCCGATAATAAAATAAGAGGATATTAGGATTTCATTGCCAGTCTTTGCACTTTCAATAATCTTTTTGACTTCGGCAAATCCTTTTCCATATTCCTCTTTTCCATAATACTTGACGAAAGCAGACGTATCCAAGTAAATCATGCTTCATCCCGCAATTCTCTCACAGTTTTTGACAAGCTTCTGCCTGATTTCTTAGCAGCCCTTCCAAATATGGTTCTCACTTCATCAATTGAAGGGGCAGTACCTACCTTGTATTTGTACGCAAGCTGCCTGATTGCATCCCTAACTACTTCTGATTGGCTCTTGTACATACCAGTCTTAATAAGTTTTTGAGTCACGTCTTTTATCCCTTCAGTTACATCTGCTGTTAAAGTTATCATTTTCATCACCAATTGTATACTAATAGCGGGCTGTTATACAAATCTTT
>CAZJBR010000118.1:1642-2243 GCA_964544435.1 uncultured Methanosarcinales archaeon | reverse complement strand
TCTGCACATATTTTAATTTTTGCTTTCCGGCCCTTGAAATCATCTCGGATTCCATCGAATAATCTGTTGCGTTCCACCTGATTTTCATGTAGGCTTCCTTTGAGAATGCCCTGTAGCCGCATTGGGTGTCCCGCAATCTTACGCCGTACAATAAGCTTGCGATATTTGAGATAAACCAGTTTCCAAAGCGTAGCACTACCGGCATTTTCCTGCTTATCTTCCTGTAGCTGAAAACAATGTCGTATTTTTTTAACTTTTTAATGAATCTGGGTATATCGCTTGGGCTGTGCTGCGCGTCTGCGTCCAACACAATCATGAATTTAGCACCTTTTTTAGCTGCAAAATCGCAGCCTGTTTTCAGGGTAGAGCCTTTGCCAAGGTTTACTATATGCCTTAAAACAATAGCACCGGCATTTTCCGCAGCTTCTTTTGTTTTGTCCTTGCTTCCGTCGTCGACTACTATAACATTGCCTATGTGCGCTTTAGTTTGTTTAATTATGCTTGCAATATCCTTTTCTTCATTGTAGGCCGGAATTACAGCCCATACATCGCTTATTTCCATTTAAGAAATATTCGTATTGTTCATAGCCGTGAAATTATT
>CAZJBR010000118.1:0-1632 GCA_964544435.1 uncultured Methanosarcinales archaeon | reverse complement strand
ATCGTCTACGACGGTAGCATTTTTTCCTTCCCAGTCAATCTTGTAAGTGTATATATCTGTCCCGGTCAATCCGCGCTGGTGGTCAAACAACTTGAAATATTTAAGCCCGTGGCCTTTCATATAAAACATCCTGGTGAACATTCCGCCTGCCAGCTCTTTGCTTGATAAAACCCCCAGCAGGTCATTCCCACCTTGCGGAATTAATGTTACGCCAAAGTCGAGTGTAGTGCCATCAAACTCTTTTTTAAGCAAGCCAGAATCTGTTGTGAAAGCCGCCACTTTAGGCCTCACAATGCCCTGCTGGCCGGTTCCAAAAACATCATAATTGCTTAAGTTTACCTGAAGCCCGTTGCCGCACACATAAATGCCATTGTCTTTTTTGCTGCAGCTTATTGTGCCCCCGTACCCGGGCCATGGGGAAATCCAGGTGTTTGCCTCGCTGTCGCTTGTGATTGACTGGATTTCATAATAAACATTTTCAGCTTTTTCTTTTGTATAATTAAACTTTTTAACCATATAGTTTATGGACTCTTCCTGCGGCATTTTCCTTGCGTTTTGCCAGATGTCAGCCCTTTCAAAACTCCAGCTTCCAAAGTGGCTCCATACCCCGCTCTTTCCGATCATATCTTCCGATGCAATGAAATAAGCTTCAGGAGGATTGCAATGGATATAAGAAAGAACTTTATCAATCTGCTCATTATTAAATTTAAGGCCCTTCAGCTTTTTTTCAGCTTCTTTTTTATTCAATTTAGTAATGTCATCTAATATCTTTATTGAAGTATGGGCATCCTTGGTTATCTTGTTCAATTCGTCATAGGCATTGCTATGACCGCAATCCAGCATTCTTAAAATTCCAACAGCCTCTGCTTCATTATCTGTCATTAAGAGTTTTCCAACCCAGTGGGCAGCCGGGGATGTTTGTGTCGTGCCGTCAAATGTGACTCTTCTTTCAGTAATCGCCTTGAAATGATGCCCAAAATCCCACCATGAAGTGATGATTGCGCTTTCATTTGAGTCCTGTTTTATTGCGCTCAAAGCATTATACCATGCGTCATTGACAATTGGTATGTCGGAGCTTGCCGCCGCGTTGGCGCCTCTTATTGGATTCACATAAGCCAGCAATAACAAAACAATCAATATGCTGCCTCCTATTGCCTTGTGAATCTTAAGCTCTTTTGCCATTAGCCTTGACGAGTATGTATAAATCTTGCCCAATGCGACCCCGAATGCGACACTGAACGCAGGAGCTAACAGCAGAGTAAACCTAATCCCCTTGATGCTTGCAAATATTGTAGAGATAATCCAGAGCGCAAGCAAAATCGGCAGCTTGAAATCATACGAAGAGTCTTTTTTATAAATTGAAAAAACGATCATTGCGAAAATCGGCAATATAATCAATATCAATAAGGCGAGTATACTGACTGACTGATATACAGCCGGATTATTTCCAAACTTCATGAATAAAATAGCATAATAGACGGCAGCGCCTATAATAAACATAAAATCAATTCTTTTTATGCCGTCTTTTCTTGACATAGACAGCACAATTCCAAGCAGGCTTATGTAAAAAAGAAAAGGGCCGCCAACAGAGTTTACAATTCCATTTACTGAACCTTCATTCAGCTCTGCAAC
>CAZJBR010000117.1:0-2268 GCA_964544435.1 uncultured Methanosarcinales archaeon | reverse complement strand
ATAAAGATTATGTTAAGAACTATTCCTTAACTGCCAGCTTAATGTCCTCTGCCTTGATTGTCTTTCTTCCTGCATGCACGGCAAGCTTTATGGATTTAGCGGCAATTTCATGCGCAATCTCCTCCAGGACATTCTTCAAGGCAGCCTTAGCCCTGTCGGAAACTCTCTCGGCTCCGCCCTGCTTAAGCAGTTTCTCCATAGCCGCCAACGGCAGAAGTTTCTCGCTCATTTCAACACCAATATCAAGTTAACTTGCATAATATTTAAAGGTTTTGAATTAAAAGTTAAAAATGTTTATTCTGGCCCTGAACCTGTGCTTTCCCGCAAGCAAGGATATCTCTTTTTCCATAATATCTCTGTTTGGGAACATGGACTCCATTTTTTTGAACTCGCTGCTGTGGTGCAGGCTCCTGCCGTTTTTGTTCTGAAACTTGAATTTTTTGTGTAGCATCTCATGGTACATGACATAATCCAAAAGCTCCTGCTCCCCATTCCTAAAAATGGTACTTATTGTGATGGTGTCAGAGCCGTATTCGTATGAGCCAAGCTTGCTTGTTGACGCATTGCCCCACTGCAAATTCGGCTTGTCCAGCATTCCGCTGAAGTAAGAATCATTTATCCTGTCAAAAGACTTCTCAAGAATTTCGTCTGTTTTTGTTTTCGGAACAGCCAAATGGACATTTTTCATAAACAAGCTGTAAAGTTCCATGTTAATTGTTTTTTTATTTCTGTCTCTAAGAATTTTTGACATAAGTTCCTGTATTAATCCAATCTGTATCTCTTTGCTTATCTTCTTCCACTCTTTGCTTAAATTAAACATCAAATTATTGCCGTGCAATTTTACATTTGCGTTATAAGGCTTGAATTTTCTCGAGTACTCCAATGAGAAATTGTATTTCAGTTCTTTATCTGGATAAAGTTGCTGGAATGCTTCTGTTATTAGCTCTGACATCAGGTATGCACTTCGTACCTTAAAATAGCCGCAGCTTTTCCCAAGTCCCTTAACTGAACCCCTTCCCTTGTTTGAGTTGAGATAATGCGGACATTAGTCCCGAAAGCCTTTGCAGCAGCCTCAAATTCCTCAATTTTTTCATCACTCAGGTCTTCTGATAAAAGCAAAGTGTCAACAACGCCCATCTTGAGCTTGTTCATGACATCAAGTTCGCCATATGAAACCATATTTTGTTTTGTGGCAAGCGTTTCAAGAAACTTGCTGACAATCTTTTTTTCCTCCGTAACATCTTCCTGCGCCAGAACATCCTGGCTTTTTTCAAGCAATTCCTCTAATCCAAATTCTCCCGTATAGCTCAAATCCTTAATCGCTATGATTTTCTTTTTCACTTCGTTTGTTATGAAATCCCCTTCCACAAGGTCATATTTTGTAGGGCCTGGCCCTCCGACAATAATCCCCTTCAGGCCTTCCATCTTAAGAAATGTTTCCTTCATATATTCAGCTACTTTCTTATAATGGTCTTTTGCGGCGCCTTCTATCTGGCGAGCGAAGCGGAGAGCACTCTGTCCCCCGGCCTTAAACTTTCCTGGCACTTCAGAATGGGTTTTCACCAATGGAATTATTGTTTTCCCCTTCAGTAATGCAATGTTTGCATCTCTTCTGTCCATGACCACCAATCCATAAACTTCTTTGACATCAAGCATGTCCCTTAGAATATCAAGAACAAACTCCTTGTCACATCGATAGATTCTGGTTTTTAGAGGCACAGGCGGTTCGATGCTCCAGACCTTGAAGTCCTGCTGCCCCTCCCTTTCAGCAACGTTTCCCGAAAATACCACAAGCCCATTAGGCGGTGTTCTTTTGAATAATTTCAAATGCTGAATCATCCTTTCCAAAGCGTCTGTCACATTTTTTCTCGTAGAGGCTGATTTTATGTTGGATGCCGTCCCCTGCTCCTGCGCCAGATGGTTTATGATCTTGTTTAAGTCATAATCCTGAGGAATGTACACGCTAACTAATTCTGTATGCCTCCCCCTAAAGTTTTCTAATTCCTTGATAAATTTTTTCAGATGAAACCTTTGCGCTTCTGTTAGTGACATAGCTGCATTAAAAACAAGACTGGTTTATAAAGATTAGCAGAAAATCAGCTTTAGCGATAGATTTAAAAATGAGAGATTAACCCTTATTGAAGGGGCTAAAATATAGCTGCCCAAGTATGGGACTTTTGTGGCGCGAATAACTTTCGTCGCTCACAGGTTCCGTCATGGGGCTGTGGTCTAGCTTGGCTATGATTTGAGGTTTGGGACCTTAAGACC
>CAZJBR010000116.1:0-2318 GCA_964544435.1 uncultured Methanosarcinales archaeon | reverse complement strand
AAATAGCGATGAAAAAGATTAAATCGCTTGACAAGATTGCCTACATAAGGTTTGCTTCTGTGTACAGGGAGTTTGAAGACCTTGACAGGTTTGAGGAAGAATTGGAGAAGCTTCATAAAAAATAGCTGCAATATCTTTATAAATAGTAATATCTGCCCATAGTAAATGGAACTACCAACGATACATCTCAATCGGATTACGGAAAAAGACGGAACAGAAAGAGAAATCTATGTGATAAGAGGAATAGGACCTACCTTTTTAGACGGAGTGATAGACAGTGATCCCAGGACAGCACGAAACGAAAATGAGCTTTGTTGGAAAGTTCTTGCTTTGGTCAGCCAATATCCAGATATAAAATTTGTGAGTATGATTCCCTATCGTGATGATCCAGAACTTCAACACTTACCCGTAGGGTATCCAGATGGCTTACGTAACGACTACTTCCGGTTAAAGCCGCATCAGATTCCAGATCCGATTAAACCGTATGTTGTATTCCCGACGATAGAAACAGGCGACGGAAATATTTAAGATGAAATGCGCATTCAGAGTCTTGCAAAAATTATTAAATAACTCCAATTTCTAATCCTTAATTATGATAATCGGGCTTACAGGCAAGAACGCAGCAGGAAAGGGCGAGGCTGCAAAATATCTTCAGACAAAAGGGTTTGTGTATCTCTCGCTTTCTGATGCTGTAAGAGAGGAAGCGACAAAAAGAAATTTGGAGCATTCAAGGGATAATTTGATTAAATTGGGCAACGAACTAAGGCAGAAATTTGGAGCAAATTATTTAGCAGAGCAGATTAATCATAAAATAAAAAATCAATTAAAAATAAATAAAAATCAAAACTTTGTCGTAGATAGCGTAAGAAGCCCGTACGAAGCGGAAGAATTGATGAAAAACAGGGATTTTGTTCTTGTTGGGATAGACGCCCCGGTTGAAGTAAGGCTCCAAAGACTGCTCGGCAGAAACAGGCTCGGTGACGCAAAAACTCATGAAGAATTAAGGCAGCAGGAGCAAAGGGAAAATTTAAAAAGCGACACAAATCAGCAACTAGATGCAACGCTGGGGATGGCTAAGAGATTTATAGTGAACGACGGCCCATTAGAGGAACTGCATAAAAAAATTGATGAATTGTTGGATAATTTAGAATTCCGATATGGAATCCAAAAATGACGCTGTTTTCCAACATCTGCGGAGTTTAGATAAATTGGCGAGGCGGAGAGGCTGGGCACGAAAAAATAATGCAAAGCGTTGCTTGCCTTTGCCGCCGAGCACAAATTAATGTGCGAAGCACGGATTGAAAGTTTAAATAAATATGGATAAAATCTTCAAATAAAATGGCAAGAGTAAGCTGGGAGCAGTATTTCATGAACATCGCAAAGGAAGCTGCAACTAGGAGCACCTGCGACAGAAAGCATGTCGGCGCTGTTATTGTAAGAGACCGAACCATACTCTCAACAGGGTATAACGGCAGCATACGAGGAATGCCCCACTGCGATGAAGTCGGGCACCTGATGGAAAACGGCCATTGCGTTGCCACAATACATGCAGA
Source organism: uncultured Methanosarcinales archaeon (assembly GCA_964544435.1). Taxonomy (GTDB): domain Archaea; phylum Nanobdellota; class Nanobdellia; order Woesearchaeales; family GW2011-AR4. The sequence continues at coordinate 765 of CAZJBR010000116.1, read as the reverse complement.
AACGAATGCCATACTCCAGGCTGCAAAAAACGGAGTGATGATAAACGGGGGAGAGTTGTTCATAACAGCCAGCCCCTGCTGGAACTGCTTCAAGATGCTTGCAAATGCCGGAATAAAAAAAGTTTATTACGGCGAATTTTACAGGGATGAAAGGATTTTTGACGTGGCAAAAAGGCTGGGGATTGAGTTAATTAGCATTCCTGTTGACCAGAAAGAGCTTTAATTAGAAGATTTCTTAAATTCAAAAGCGAAAGGTTTATAAATACATAAAATACATAAGATACATAAGATACATATGGCACATATAACACTAAGCATCCCAGACGACTTGCATAAAGAGATGAAAAAGTACTCCCACATAAAGTGGAGCGAGGCTGCTAGGGAGGGAATTAAAAGGCAATTATATCAATTAAAGGGAGTTATAAGTGGAAAAGAATTATTGAAAAAATTAAGCCCTGAAACTCGGCAAGCACTTGAAAGAATATCGAATCTTCCCAAAAGTGATTGGAAAAAATATTATAAGAATATAAAGGAGAGTGAAAAAAGACGGCTGAAGTTATTGACACGAACCTCTTGATAGAAAAGGAAGTAGGCACAACAACAATATTTAACATAATCGAGTATACGCCAGCAGCAAATTACTGTGAGATATTGTACCCAGAACTGCAGGATTACGAATTAGCCTTCAGCATATCAATCAGATTAAGAAATGCGGGAAAAGCATTAGGCGCTATTGATATTTTAATTGCAAGCATGTGCATTAAC
>CAZJBR010000115.1:0-2361 GCA_964544435.1 uncultured Methanosarcinales archaeon | reverse complement strand
CATAATGCTCGACGAGCCTACAGACGGATTCAGCTCAGAGCAGCTTGACAAGGTGAGGGATGTTCTAAACCAGCTGAATATTAATCAGATTATTATTGTTTCCCATGAAAGCAAGATAGAAAGCTTTGTTGATAATGTAATAAGGGTCCAGAAGCAGGAGCATGTAAGCGTGGTGGTTTGAATGAAATATAAAATTCTTCCGGCAATCGCCTTATTTACAAATTTTGGATGCACATATATGCATATGCCCGTCAACATACCTAATAATCATTTCTATAACTCTGACGGCAAAACCGCTTCTTCACAGATTAGGTGCCCAGCCCCTCAAATAACCGAATCTTTCCTTCCAACATATGGCATTGAAAATCTTGTGGCAGAGCTTGAGAACCCTATAGATATTAATATGGATATTCGATCTGGAAAACCCAGATTAGATTATGTTGTATGCGCATATAACTCTAAATCAAGCCATAACAAACCTGTAAAAGTCGAACTGGACGAAGAAAAAATTAGATTTCTCACAGGAAGCGATTATGACGCACTTGCAATCTATGTTAAAAACGAAGGCAATCTGGAATCAGAAGCAAATATCTACAGGCAAATTGAGGATGGCAGGGAAGTCACTTATATAAATTTTGATTCGAAGTATATTGGAAATATATCGGGAAAGGGCGGCAATTTTATGATTCGCCTTAACTATTGGAGGCCTAGCCTGATAAACCGCACAGTGTTTATGATTTTACATAAGCGAGCAGAGAAAAATGGATTGCTTAATCCGCCTTCTTCTGAACAAAATCCTCTGAAACCTAAAGGAACAGAAATTCAATATTTTCAATAAATTCCTGAGGCTGAGTCTAACCAAAACCGAAAGCAAACTCACTTTATCGTTCTTAGCTTTCATTTTTGCTTCGGAAAACCGAAAGCTTTAAAAAGGGGATAGTTTCGTACTGAAACATATAAATTGGGGGTAAAATGGTTTATTCAGGAAATGTCAGGAGTCTGGAAACTGTCAAGAGGGAAGACCTAATTAGGCAGTGCCCTGACTGCGGCAACAAGGACATAGAATACTCAAACGAAGAATTCTACTGCAAGAAATGCGGCTTAGTGCTGGATTGAGCAAATCTTAAATACTAATTCTTAAAAACACTCTGCAAAAAGGGGTGGAAGATGAGATTTTGTTTATTTGCGGCAGTTTTTATATTGCTGAGTTTAAATGCCGGCGCTTCATGGCAGACTTTCCAGAATGATTTAAGGAATACAGGCGCTGCAAACGGCACAGGTTATTTTCCACTGCAAACAGCGAACTTCAGCGATAACTCTTTAGGCATGGATTTCCAGCCGTTAGCTGATGATTTGAACGCCGATGGCGGCAGTGAAATTGCAGTATTCTCAAATTATTCATTGATAGTTTTTGATCCTCAACTGGATATACTGGCGCAGACAAAGGTTGGCTCGATACTCGGCCAGCCTACTCTTTTTGATTTTGACAACGACGCCAATGTTGAGATAATCTTCAATTCAAGGCAAAACTCAACTGATTATTTTTTTGCCTACCAATACAATAATCTGGATTTGCAGCAGGAATTCAACATAACCTTGGGCAATGCCAGTTTCGGCGGAATAAAATGCATTGATATCAATAGCACAGGTTTTTGTGTTTTTAAGGATAAATACAACAATGTCCACATTGTAAACATGGATTCAAAGACAGACAGCCCTTACAGCACATCTGATTATAATGAAACCCGCCAGACTGTTCCTGCAATCGGCGACATAGACAATGACGGCGCTTACGAGGCAGTGTTCTGGCTTAATAACGATGGTGGTGGTGGCTATGGTTTCTTAGTTTTTGATTTAATTGAAAGAAAGGTTGACTGGATTGCAGACAACATATTTACAAGCATTTTTGGAAGCCCCCTGACTTTTGTTTTAAAAGGACAGCCTGTTCTGGTTGATTTGAACAAGGACAACAAGCTGGAGATTGCAGCCAGCGTTTTTTATGACGACAACCTGCCTAATCTGGATCCTTATAATGACTGGTTTACCGAGCTGTTTGTTTACACCCAAAATGGAACACTGCTGTTTTCAAAATGCGGCAAAAACCAGGTTCTGAACAATGGATGCAATGATGGCAACTCTGCAATAGGCAGATGGGAAGGCACAAGCCCGTTTGTGCTGGATTATGATAACAACGGCATGGATGACATCTGCCTCATAAAAGACGAGAAGATCGGAGCTTCTTTTGCTTATATGGCTCTTAACTGCTATAATTACAGCGGGAATGAAATTGCAAGAGTTAGTCTGACGCTTAGCGACACAGTAAGGGGCATTGCAACAACAGCTGACATGAATAATGATGGG
>CAZJBR010000114.1:0-2365 GCA_964544435.1 uncultured Methanosarcinales archaeon | reverse complement strand
TCAGCAAAGACCCCAAGCTCAATAAGATTGAGGGAGTTGTCGGCGGAGGGGAAACTGGAAAGTGGACAGTCAAGACTGCTAAGGAATTCAACGTCAAAGTTGACTCAATCAAGCTTGCTTTGAATAAAAGAAAAAAATCAAAAAAACATCCGGCCTTTGCAGGAAAGGTTGTTGCTGCCTTAAGAAACGAGTTCGGCGGGCACGAAGTTGTGAAGAAAAAATAAAAACAAAATTCAGACTTTAAAATAGGTCTTTGCCTTGCCTGTCCACTGATTAAATAGTGTGGCATACTTTGTTACGCTACGTTGTTTTGTAACATCCTTATATTTTGTTATTGCTCGATTTTTTGTTTGCTCATTAAACTTCGTAACTTCTTGACATTCTTTTCTTGTGGGAACACTCAAAAGGTTATAAAAACAATTAACAGATTCCGTTGGCAAATACACAAAATTCCAATTTACTTGTTGTTCATCCAAAGCATTTACAAACACATTTTCTTTTGTGATTGATGCACTTGATTTAGTATCAGAATTATATTTCATTAAATCCAAATTAAAAATTGTTCCTTCCCTTTCTTGGTTCTTAATTTTAATGTTACAATTCATTGAATACTTCACACATTTATAGCTTGAACACACCTGTGCATACCTTACGCAATTGCCCCAGAAGTTAGTTTCAGCACAATTTGAGTTATAACTCGCACATTCTTGTTGTAAGCATGGGTTAGTCGCAGTTCCATAATCAATCTTATATAAAAAGTTCATTGTCTTACATTCAGTATCTGTATAAGGTTCTTTTTGAGTAAAAGATTCTGTTGCCTCATAAGGTTCTTTTTCAATATATTCTTCGGTTGCTGTATATGGGAATTGAACAGCAAATATTACAATCGAAGAAATTACAAGTAATACCAGCAATATTGTGATTATCCAAATAAATGCTTTTGAAATGTGTAATTGCCGTCTAGAAGGTTTATCCTTATCAATCAGTTTTTTACCACAATTATTACAAAATTTATGAGAATCGGAATATTCCAAGTTGCACTTTTTACAAAGTTTCACCAATTTTAATACACCCCCGTTCAATATGATAAAAATAACATTTATTTAAAGGTATCGGTGCTTGATGGGTACTTGAAAAGTTATTTCTATATGCCTTATTTTAATGAATAAATGACAAGAAAAGGCTATGTTAATGTTTCTTTGCCAGAAACTTTGGTTGATGAAATTGACAAATTTACAAATAAAAAGGTGAAAGGCTACACTTCCAGAGCTGAACTTGTGAAAGATGCCGTTAGAAAATTACTGGAAGAACTACAAGGCAAAAATTAGAGTTTATTCTAATTAAAAATATGTGGTAAGAGTCTACCTTAATTCCGAAATGCTATTTTTTTCGGAATCGCATATTGAAGCCCTTTTTTGAGGGTGAATTTACCACTCGCTTACTTTACAGCCCACAAAACCCAAACCTTTATATATAACTGCTTGTATACCAATTCTACGAATTTTTGATTTAAAACTCATTGGAGGTGGGTTAAGAATGGCACAGCAAGTACAGCCGATATTTATTTTGCCGGAAGGCACTCAGAGAAGCGTTGGAAGGGACGCTCAGAGAACCAACATAATGGCTGCAAAAATAGTTGCAGAAACTGTAAGGACAACTTTAGGCCCAAAAGGAATGGACAAGATGATTGTAGATTCCTTGGGAGATGTCACGGTCACAAACGACGGTGTCACAATTCTTGAAGAGATGCAGATTGAGCATCCATCAGCAAAGATGATTGTTGAAGTCGCAAAAACTCAGGAAAATGAAGTTGGCGACGGGACAACAACAGCTGTTGTATTGGCAGGGGAGCTTTTAAAAAATTCTGAAAGACTGCTTGATCAGGATGTCCATCCTGCAGTGATAGCCCGAGGCTACAGGCAGGCTGCTGACAAGGCGCTGGAAATCCTGAACGAAATGGCTGAAAAAATAACGCCAAAAGACGAGCATATCCTGCAGCAGATTGCAATGACTGCCATGACGGGAAAAGGAGCGGAATATGCAAAAGTAAAATTAAGCGACCTGGCAGTTAAATCAGTAAAGCTAGTCGCTGAACTTGACAACTCAGTTGATTTGGACAACATAAAAATAGAAAAAAGATCAGGCGGCTCGGTTGATGATTCTGAATTAATCAAGGGAATTGTCCTAGACAAGGAAAAAGTGCATTCAAGCATGCCAAGGCTGGTGAAGAATGCAAAAATCGCATTGCTGGACAAAGAGATTGAAATAAAGAAAACAGAAATTGACGCAAACATCGAGATAACTTCTCCAGACCAGCTCCAGGCTTTCCTGGACCAGGAAGAAAAAATGCTGAGGGATATGGTTG
>CAZJBR010000113.1:0-2426 GCA_964544435.1 uncultured Methanosarcinales archaeon | reverse complement strand
TCATTTATAAAAAATACATACTACAAAGTATGTCTTACACTATTTATTCGAAAATCTCGGAGAATTACATAAACTCATTCAGCCCTTTCTGCTCAGCTTTAACGTCATAAACCTCTTCTTTGTATTTTGCGGATTCTTCACCATCGAACATCGGCACTCCGTAAACTCCGTCATATCCTGGCATGAAAGGAATTTTCTGGTTCCTGTTCCTTATGATGTTTTCGGCAATTTTCTCTGTTGTCGCTTTTTTCAGTTCTGACTCCTCCGAACCAAGGATGACATTTAACTCATTGCCATACGCACTTATCAATCTGTAATACACTTCCCATACTTTTTTTGATTCGACCTTGTCTCCAATTGTGCCGGCAATAACCTCAGAAAGCGGTATGATGTTCTTGAATGGAATGGCGTGCTTTGGCACTAATCCTTCAGGCCGGTCGGCCAGCATTTCAACCCTTTGCGCCACTCCCACAGTAAGTTTTCTCCTGCAGACTGGGCATATGTCCTTTAATTTTAATGATTCTTTTGGGGACAGGCAGACATTGCATGCCCTGTGCCCTGAATAGTGATACTTGCCTTCGTGCGGCCACATTTCAATTGTTTCAACGAAGCCTTTTCTTTTTCTTACAGCGTTCAGCAAGTCGTCATAGCTCCAGTCAATGTTAAATATGTTGCACTCTCTTCCAAGGCGCCACGGCCAGAACGAGTGGGCGTCTGAGCTGCTCAGCAGAGTGTACTTATCGAGCGAAGAAATTCGCCAGTTCATTGCAGGATCAGAGCTTAATCCTGTCTCAATGGCGTGAATATGCTTTGCCTGGTCTTTAAAGCATTCCTCCACAGAGTCAAAGCCGGTCATTGAGCCGAACAGCCCAAACCACGGAGTCCAGGCATGCGCAGGAATTATCTCGATTGAATCATCTATCTCCTTCATCATCTCCACTAGTTCAATGCAGGAAAAACCAAAAATAGGCCTGCCGTCATAATCCAGCCTTCCTTTTTTCAGTAATGCATTGTTTATCTGCTCAACAATCTCAAAATTTTTTGCAAGAAGCAGGCTGTGGATTCTTCTTCCCTTGCCGTCCTGGGTGTACATATTTGAAATCTCGCCCTGAAGGACAAAATGAAATCCTGATTTAGAGGTCAAAACTCCGGAGCCGTCTTCTTGCAGTTCATCTTTCAGCTCAGCAAGCCATTTAGGATGGGTAAAATCTCCTGTGCCGAGCAGATTAAGGCCTTTTAGCTTTGCATATTTTTCGAGATTTGTGAGATTAAGGTGTATGCTTGTGGCTCTGCTGAACCTTGAGTGAATCTGCAGGTCTGCTATAACTTTCATAAAAAGGTGGAATGAATTAGCTTATATAAAAGTTTACAGGCAAATTAGTCAAACATAGGGCATTGCATTTGTCCATTTATACATCTCCATAGTCAAGGAATTTTTTGTTAGTTTCCCCATTGTCTTCAGTATTCTGAAAAAATATTTTACATCCGTCCAACTGCCCCTTTCTAATTGATTGAAGTATTCTCTTTCTGATTGCCATCTGTCTTCGTCACTTCTTATACCAAAATAATCACTGTATGTGACGGGCATCAATCCAGGCAAGTTTTTCTCTCTTACTCTCTTTAAATCATGAGGAAGTTTGGCGTGACGCTTTGGGCTTAGTGGCCTATAACCCACTAATTTCATATCACCATTCCAGATGTTCCATATCTGGGGAAGTTCATCAATCCAAAAAGTTCGCAAATATTTGCCTAAGTATGTAACTCTAGGGTCATCGATTATATAACCAAAATTATCTCTTCCGTTAATCTCTGACCATTTACCTTCTTCATTTTCTCTTCCATTTTCCATTGTACGGAATTTGTATAATGTAAATAGTTTGTCTTCTAAACCCACCCTCTCCTGTGTGAAAAAAATAAATTCTTTTGCCTGTTTGCCGATTTGATATAATACATCCGTAAGTGACATAATCCAATTGTAATCACCATATATTTAAAAACTTTTCATAACATTTAAATAATCCCTTTCAAATAATTCACGCATGGCAAACCATGATATTCTCTCAGGATTTAATCCTGCGGACGTCAGCCACTTCCGGAAAGATTTTACGCAGCTGATAAAAGTTGGAGCGGAGATCGACAGGTATTACGGTGAGGCGCAGCATGACTTGGATACTCTGATTCCAAAGTTTGAAAAATTGATAGAGCAGTTCAACAAAAAATACAAGGGAATAAAACTAAAAACAAGAAAGTCCATAGAGTGCTATAAAACAAGGATTTTCCTGAATGAAAGAGGCATACATGATTTTTTTGCAAACTCCGCCTCCAGAATTCAAGGCTTAAAGGCTGTCGGAAGGACAAATTTCAACCAAATCGAGATAAGCGATGCGGAAAAATTCTCGGCATTTCTCGATTCCCTGCTGGACAAG
>CAZJBR010000112.1:0-2440 GCA_964544435.1 uncultured Methanosarcinales archaeon | reverse complement strand
GCAGGTTGTAAGATTTCAAGTCCGTCTTCAAAGGCACAAGCCCGAGCCTGTGCGCAACTATTTCGTCGTAAAGTATTGAGTTGTTTTTTGAGAACTCCACATCCTCAATTGCCATTGCAGGCACTTCGTCTATCATAATCCTTCTTAAGGTGTTTGCGAAAATCGGAGTTGAATCTTTCAAAATAAAAGAAAGCCTGCCTTGCTCCTTGTTGTTGTCCAAAATTCTTACTTCCATTTTGCCTCCGAGTTATACGAGGACAGAAAAAATTTCATTTTTCGCTGCCTCCTTAAACCCTTCTTCCTCTTCTTCCGCCTTTCTTTCTGCAGCCGTCATGCGGCAAAGGCGTTACCTCCTCTATTATGCCGATCTTGAGCCCCATTCTTGATAACGCCCTTATGGCGGCCTGAGCCCCCGGACCAGGACTTGTCGGCCCGTTGTGGCCGCCTGGGGCTTTTATCTTTACATGTATTCCCGTGACTCCCTTATCCATGGCGATTTCGGCTGCCTTTTTTGCAGCAATCATTGCCGCTGTAGGCGAGCCTTCCATCCTGTCGCTTTTAACAACCATGCCGCCTGAGCCGACAGCCAATGTTTCTGTTCCAGTTATATCAGTGATATGGATTATTGTATTGTTGTATGATGCGTAGATATGCGCGATTCCCCACCTTTGCTGTCGCTGCTCCATCTTATTCCGCTTTTAAATTTCCCCCTTTTGGACTTTTTTCGTCAATCCCAACATTTATTGGGCTAACGAGCTTGATTTGAGGCTCTTCATGAATTGAAACAAGGTAGGAAGGCGCTGTTATTTTTTTATTGCCGACTGCTACGTTCTCATGCGTGATAAATTGCCTTGCCTGCAGCATAGTCTTTGCCATCTGCTTCCTGCACACTAATGTCTGCAGCCTTCTTTCCAGGACATCCTTTAAAGTAAGGTTTAGCACATCTTCAACTTTTGAGTCTTTTTTTAACAGCCCGAGCGAATGAAGTCTGTCCAACAACTGCCTTTTTTCCATGTCTGACTGTGAAGTTTTCTCTCCAATGATTGTTTTAGCCCTGTGCAGGAATTTTTTTAGCATAGAGTCCATCTTCCATATCTCATACTTTCTTCTCAGCCCGTACTGCTTTAATATCCCCCTCTCTGCCTCAATCCTTTCCTTTTGCCACGGATGTCCCGGCTTTGAAAATTTCTTTCTTTGCTTTTTTGGATCTCCCATTTAGACTCTGCCTGCCTTTTTTCCTTCTTTTCTCTTGACTCCCAGGACTTTTCCCTTGTTTTTCCTGAAGTTTGACTTGGTTCTCTGTCCGCGGACAGGCAATCCGAAAGAATGCCTTACTCCCTTGTAGGATTTTATCTTCTTCATCATCTTTATGTCGTTGTCCTGTATGAATGACAGATTTGTTCCAGTCAAATGCTTGTTAATGTTGTCGTCAGGGTCTTTTTTCCTGTTAAAAAGCCACGACGGAATTTTGAATTTTGAAGGCTCTTTTAGTATCTCATCAATCCTGTTTATTTCCTGCTCTGTCATGTAGCCTGCCTTTTTATTCATTTCAATGCCTGCAGCCTTGCAGATTGCGTTAGAAAACATGAAGCTGATTCCTTTTATCTTTATCAGGGCATGCGAAATGGGCTTGTTTCCGTCCAAGTCAGTGTTTGAAATCCTCACAAAATATTTCAGTTCTTGTTTTTGCTCTTCAGCCATTTTGTTGATTTTGATAGTGTTTTATTCTTAAATTTCAATATGCTTCGCAATTCTTGTGCTCGATGTTGCTTTCCTGCCATATCGCAACATCTCGCCTATATATACATTAACAATAGCACCGAGAATAAAGCATAATTAACGAATAAAATTCGCTAACCCTAAAGCGCTCGGCAGCTGCTTGCGATTTCCGCAAGCTCGCTAGCTTTTACTCGGGCTTATGGAATCTGGGATAATATGGCTATTTAAAAAGGTTGCGGAAAAAAATTTTGAGGTGTTAAGTCTGTTGGATATGGAATACTAAAAAAATTAATCCATTAACTTGAATTTTGTATAAAAAAGACTAAGAACTATACCAGTAGCTACTAAAGAAAAATAACTTACATATCCAACTGAAACCCAAAATATCTCATTAATGACGGATAATATTGTAAAAAATATCAAACCATTCTTTTTCATTTTCCATATATAAGTTAGCGATACAAAAAACATTAATGCCATAAACATATTGAATAGTTTATACCAAGTTGATGTAATCATAAATGTTAATCCAGAAACAACAGGAAGAAAATTAAATATATTGGATAAAAATTGAACAGAAGAACCAAAAAAACCAATTATGCACAGAATCGTTATTAATGTTGGTCTTTTCTTTTTCATTAATCCCCCTAATCTTCTTTCTCGATTACCAACTTATTTTTTTGTCTAGGCCTGGGTTTTGGAATCCGAAGATTCTTTATAG
>CAZJBR010000111.1:0-2481 GCA_964544435.1 uncultured Methanosarcinales archaeon | reverse complement strand
AAGATTCTATTAACATAATTGAGTACCTCAAAGACAAGAAGAACATTTCTGATTTTAAGATCGCTGAAAAAGTTGACATGGACATTCATGAGGTAAGGAACATCCTTTACAGGCTTTATAACCATAATCTTGTGAGCTATTACAGGAAAAAGGACAGGCAGAAAGGATGGTACATAAGCTACTGGACATTCAACAAGAAAAGAATCAAGGAATTGCTCGACAAGACTATCAGGGAGAAACTTGCCAAATATACCGTTAGGCTCAGGGAAGAAGAAGCAAATGTTGGCAACTTTTACCTATGTCCAAATGCATGCGTAAGGGTCGGATTTGAGAGAGCTGTAGACTTAGAGTACAGGTGCCCTGAATGCGGAAATATACTCAACCATCAGGATAACACAAAAACAATAGATTTCTTAAGAGGCAAGATTAAGGAATTGCAGATTGGTCACGCTAACGGCAAGTCTTTGAAAGGAAGGGCTTAGGTTTTACATAGTGTCATACTTTCTTTTAACTTTATCTCTTCCAAGTGCATTTGCCAATTTATTCTGGACAGTTACTCTAAAAACCATATTCTCATCTTGACCTGCTAAATCCTCTAAATTATGTTCAATTCTCTCTTCCCTAAAGGAACGTGTTTCGTTTTCCACATCCAGATCTAGATCTAGATAGTATTGGCTTACTCTTTCATAATCTGGTATGTAACTTGCTGCCAACTCATAGTCGTCACCAATCCGATCAAAGTCCAAAATTTTAAGAATTCTTGGTTTGGGTGATAATTCACTATATATCAACCTGATTTTAGGGAAACCATTTTTTGCATCTTTGTAGTCGCCTAATGGAACAGAAATCACGGTATAGGCTTCAGTCGATTCAGTCATTTTGGCATTTAGAATTTTCCTGGTAACACTCGCGAGTTCCTCTATACTCATCTCGCAGCATTCCTTGATATGCTTAGTATTTAATTCTTTCTAATTTTCGCGACAAAAAACTAATCTCACTCACTTTGCTCGTTAGTGAGTTTCTTTATTGCTTATCAATTATGACTTTTTTATCTTCGCAACAAAAAATCCTTCCGTATCATTGTCCTGCGGCCATATTCTCAGGCATTTTTTAATACTTTCATCATACTTCTTATTTTCAAACCCAAGAATTGCAGGGCTTCTTTTGATATTCAGTTTTATTTCTTCTAAACTTGCATTATCATATTTTTTCAACAGAAAATCAACAACCTCTTCATTCTCCTCAGGCTCGAGAGAGCACGTTGAATACACAAGAGTTCCATCTTTTTTCAATAGATTAAATCCAGTCTCTATAAGCTGCTTTTGCGTGATTGAAAGTCTTTTCACCATGTCTGGATTCCAGATGTAAACTGTCTTCAGGCTTTTTCTTATAGTTCCGGTGCCGGAGCACGGCGCATCAACAAGCACTTTGTCAAACTCTATGCCTGATTTCTTGAACCACTGGCCTTCCATTAGGGTTATAATGGCATTGGTAACTCCGCACCGCTGCAAATTAATTGACAATGGCTTCATCCTTTCGATTGTATAATCATTGGCTATAAGAATTCCCTTGTTTTGCATGTACTGCGCTATTTGTGTTGTCTTGCTTCCGGGAGACGCTGCAATGTCCAGAACAATATCGCTTGGCTTAGGCTCAAGCACGAGCGGAGGAATCATGGATGCGGCTTCCTGTATGTAAAAATATCCCAAAGAATGCTCAATCAAATTGCCGATGTCCCGTCTTTCATTTTTCGCATGCTCTATCCAGAACCCTTCCCTGCACCATGGAATCTGATTTAAGTCCCAGTCTTTTTCTATCCTTTCTTTCAGCTCTTTTATTGCTATTTTTAATGTGTTCACCCTTATTGAGCGCTTAAGGAAAGTTAAAGAGCAGCTGCTAAACGCTTCCCAATCAGTGAATTTTGAATACCTTTCAATGAACCTTGGCTTGAATTCAATTTCCTGTGATTTTGGAATTTGCTCATCCATAGGCAAAGAAGCCTTTAGGTTAATTTAAATCTTTAGTAATCCAGAAAATATATAAAAGGCAAGAGTAAACCAAACTATGATGTCTTATGTATAATTTACGCGTTGAGGAATTGACAAGCTGGGGTTTGCCATTAATGCATCTTAAGAGTCTTAACGACATCTTGGATTTTCTTGGTCACCATTCTGAGGCGGAACTAAAAGTTGGGTTATCTCAGGGCATTGGTGTTTTTATGTCTGAAACCCGTTATAATGAATTGGAAGAAACTTTAATGCGTGATAAGAAACCAGATTATACGGCTAAGCCACGAAAATCTCATGGACAGAGCCATAAACAAAGTTCAGGCCAGAGTTTTCCATACTGGAAAGTTAATAGCTTAAGCCAAGTTGTTTCTGCAGTTGCAGAATCTAAAAAAGATGTGAGAAGGGTAAAGGGTAGCAAAGGATACACTGGAGTCGCAATGTCTTATGGCGTTTATGAATCTTTGAGAGAAGC
>CAZJBR010000110.1:0-2510 GCA_964544435.1 uncultured Methanosarcinales archaeon | reverse complement strand
TTTCCACATCTTCAGGTGTTTTGTGGGCAGAGCTGACTCTTAACTCAAAGTCAACCTTTTCCTTTCTCAAGCCGTCCGCAATTTTGTTATAAACCTTCTCGTCTGATTTTGAGCCGAAAATAATCAAGACTTTTTTCATTTTTAACCTAAATTATCCTGTACTCCTGATAGTTCTCATTCACAAGCAGTTCCTTTGCGGCATTCTCCGCTATCTTTCTTGCTTCCTTTTCGTCTGCATCTATATTTAAACTCCATAATACCCCTTTTCCGACTTTTTTTATATCTTCGAATCCGAGCCTATTTTTCAACTTTGACAGCAGGCTGGTTTCGTCTCCATTTATATTTTTTACTAGTATTTTAACTGCATTGTCTTTCTTGATTGAAAAATCATATAAATGCTTGTTTACATTAACAAGAACATCAACTTTGCAAATTTTTGATTTGAATTTTTCTTCTTCATTTTCAATTGAAAAAAGGTAATAATCAGCCCTGCTTACAGATATAATCCTATTAAAGCCTATCTTCTGCAATGTCTGCAATGCAGTTATCGCTGTTGTATCAGGCACTTTCAAACTAACAATCATCTCAACTGTTTTTGTCGGCATTTTTATGCTTTTATTCGCTGGCTTTCATGAATCACGGCTTTAAAACTATAAATCCTTAGTTTGCCCTCATTTCTTTTTTCTTGTACTATTTCCACATACTGGGAAGATCTATTTATTGTATTCCTAAATCCAGCTAGAGACGCATGGTGGGGGTAGTTATGTTGACTCCACCCAGCAACATCTAAAAGCTGATCAGTATCGAATGCTATTCCTGGGTAAGTAAGAAGTAACTTCAAAATACTTCCCGTTCCACTACTTGTCTTTCTTTTCTTACCTGCCCCTATAGAATAATACGCATTGGTAAGGACAATATCTCCATATCTTTGCTTATAACCATCAGATACTTTTTTTTCTAACCCGGCATTTTCATCATTTATTATCATTTTTTAGTTTTTTAAAATTTTGAAGTTATTCTTAAAATAATTTAAATCACAAAATCTCTTCCTCAACATATTTTTTCATCGAGCTGAAGATATGCCTCGCCGGAGCCGCGCCTTCCATTCCTTCAATGCTGCCTGCAAACTTATTCTTGAGCCCAACGGAGTCTGGCAATTGCCTTATGAAAGATGCCCTTTCGGGATGAGGCATTATCGCCATCACATTTCCTCTTTTGCTGCAGATTGCAGCGATGCTGTGCATAGCTCCATTTGGATTTGTCGGAAAGCTATCCTCAATTTTGCCTTCTTTTGTAGAGTATCTGAAAATGATTTGCTTGTTTTTTATCAATTTGCCAAGCAGTTCTTTGTCTTTTGTCACATATCTGCCCTCCCCATGCGCAATTGGCATTGGCATAGCCTCATCTTTTTCGGTAAATGACGTAAAAGCGCATCTGCCTTTGCTCTGCTCATTTTTAACATGAACCCATGTGCAATAGTATCCGCTTACAAAAGGGTTTTGATTTGGAGCCAATGCCATCTCAACCTTCTTTTTAAGCCCAGGTATTATGCCGCATTCAACCAAGGCCTGGGCTCCGTTGCAGATTCCCAAAACAGGTTTCAGATTTTCCGCTTCCTTTTTTATGATTTCAAAAACAGGATCCTTTGCAGCTATTACTCCCGCCCTTATCCTGTCTTCGTACGCCCATCCGCCCGGAATAACAAAGCCGTCATACTTCTCAATTCCTTTTCGCTGGTTCCATCTCACTATTTTGCTGTCCATTCCTGAAGCTAGAACTGCCCTTAGAGACTCCTCTTCACAATTGTTTCCAGGAAAATAAATAACCGCAATGTTTGGTTTTTTTGCAGGCATTTTACTCCAGCGCCTCCGCAAATCCAGTTGTCCATGATTCTCTTAATTTTGGTATTGGCAAGTCAACAATTTTTTTGCTGTTTTTTGTGACTATGAGATTTTTTTCTCTTGTTGTTTTTCCTAATTTTATCAATGGAATTTTATAAAATTTAAACAGAGTATTCAGCTTGTCCAAATTTTTATCTTCAACTTCAAAAACAAATCCCGATGTCTGTGAGAACAATGCCCTATCCGCCCTTAAATTTGTGAAATCGAGGCTTATCTCCGCGCCAATTTCTCCGTCAGCATCCCCTCCCAAAATCATTTCTGAAACTGCTGCGGCCAGCCCGCCGTCAGAAATATCGTGGCATGACAAAAGCAGTCCCGCGTTTATTGCATCAATTACAGCGTAAATCATATTTCTCTCTTTTTCAAAATCAGTTATTGGGACTACAGAGCCGGTTTCATTGTTTATGCTATAATAAACAGAACCCCCCAATTCATCTTTCCTCTCACCTATCAAAAATAATGCAGAATTTTCTTTCTTGAGCTTCATCGTGATTGCTTTGCTGTAATCCTTCAGGACGCCAATGCATGCAATTACAGGGCTCGGGTCAACTGAGTTTCCTGATGCAGACTCATTATAGAAGCTTACATTTCCAGATATTACCGGCACAG
>CAZJBR010000109.1:0-2597 GCA_964544435.1 uncultured Methanosarcinales archaeon | reverse complement strand
TGCTGTTATGCCTGCTTTTGCAGCCTCATCTATCCCATCTCTGAACGGAAAGAAGGCATCCGAGCTCATGACGCTTCCATCGCTTTTGCCTTCTGATTTCATCACTGCAAGCTTCACTGCATCAACCCTCGACATTTGGCCTGCGCCTATCCCGACAGTTACATTGTCCTTTGCCAGCACAATTGAGTTTGATTTCACGTGCTTGTTTACCTTCCAGGAGAATATCAGCGCTTCCATCTCCTGCCTTGTGGGCTTTCTTTTTGTAACAACCTTAAGATTCCTTTCATTTACATTCGGATTGTAATTGTTCTGCATAAGAAGACCGCCGCATACTTTCTTCAGGTCATAGCTTGCCTTTTCTTTTTTTATCGGGCCTGTCTCAAGCAATCTTAAGTTCTTTTTTTCCTTTAGGATTTCAAGCGCTTCTTTCTCAAATTTTGGGCATATCACAACCTCTATGAACAAAGGCTTCATCAGCTTTGCAGTCTCTGCATTGCAGCTCCTGTTTAGGGCAACGATGCTGCCGAACGCAGCCATCGGGTCTGTTTCATGCGCTTTCTTGTAGGCTTCTTCTATTGTGACTGAGGAAGCAACACCGCAGGGATTTGTATGCTTGATTACAGCAGCAGTTGGGTTTTCGAAATCCTTTACAAGCTCGAATGCAGCGTCAATGTCCAAAATGTTGTTGAAGGACAGTTCCTTTCCCTGCAACTGCTTTGCGTTTGAAACGCAGCTGTCATCAGCCATGAAATCGCGGTAAAAAGAAGCAACCTGGTGCGGATTCTCGCCATACCTCAAATTTTGAATTTTCCTGAAGGTTAAATTAAGAATTTCCGGGAATTGCTCTATGTTAAAATAATTGCAGATAATCGTGTCATACCTTGCCGTGAAGGAAAATGCCTTTGCAGCCAATCTTATTCTGTCTTCAGCGGTTATTTTCTTGCTTTTTATTTTTTCAAAAACTTCTTTGTAGTCGTCTGGATCAACAACAACCACAATGTTTTCATGGTTTTTTGCCGCTGCCCTTGCAAGCGACGGGCCTCCGATATCGATGTTCTCAATAACCTCTTTCTGGCTGTTTTGTCCGATAGCTTCTTCAAAAGGGTAGAAATTGACCACGACCATGTCAATTGCGCTTATCTTGAGTTTTTCCAGTTCGTTCATATGCTTATCGTTTTTCCTGTCCGCCAGTATGCCTGCGAAAATGAAAGGATGCAGTGACTTGACTCTGCCGTCGAGCATCTCGGGAAATCTTGTTATTTCAGAAACCTGAGCTGCATCTATTTTGTTTTGCTTCAGCAGTTTTGCAGTGTTGCCTGTTGATATTATCCTAATCCCTAGCCTGCTAAGCTCTCTGGCAAAATCGACAATACCCTTCTTGTCCGAAACCGAGATTAATGCTGTCTTAATCATCTTTAATCATTGACTTCTTTATTCTGGCAATGCTTTTCTTGTGCAGCTGCTTGGTGTAGCGGTAGCCTTTTCTTGGCAATCCTTTTGTGTAGTCATAAGTTTCCCGGGCAGTTTTCCTTACTTGATGATGAATCCTCATTTGAATCATTTTTACTGTTTCCCATCCAACCAAGAAAACGCCTATAAACAGCAAAATCCAGCTGAAGGCGTATATTGACAGTCCTGTAATAACCGCAACAGGCTCGTAAACCTTAACAACAATCAGCACTTTGCTGTAAAACCCGAGTATGAAGCTCAGGACAACAAGTATTACTCCTGCCAAAAGCTTCTTGTCCTTCCACCATCTGACTTGTTCAGTCTGTTTTGGCTCCATTTTTGTTTTTTATATGTTTATTTTGATGTAAAGTTAATGTTTTTTATTATTGTAATTTTCTTTATAGCACATTGGACTTTTAAACAAATATCCTATTTTATAACGGCTTTGTTTTTTACAACTTTTACCTTGCCTTTCCCATACAAATCAATCGCCTTCAAAATTATTTCCTGCTCTGCTTTCTGGACCTTCTCCTTCAGGGAGTCGACATTTTCGTTTTCATCAATTTTGACTTCTTTTTGCAGTATAATCGGGCCTGTGTCAGTACCTTCATCCACGAAATGCAAGGTTGCTCCCGTTTTTTTCTCCTTGTTTTTAAGTACTTCTGCATGCACATCCTTGTCCATTCTGCCCGCATAAGCAGGCAAAAGGCTCGGATGGATGTTCATGATTTTGTATTTATAATTGTTTACAAACCAGGGACTAAGAAGCCGCAGGTACCCAATTAGCAGGATTAAATCAACTTTGTTTTTGTCAAGAATTCTCGAGACTTCCATGTCAAACTTTTCTCTTGATTTTTCTTTGTCTTCAGCAGAAAAATCTTTTGGATTCAGAAAAATTGCATTTATGCCATGTTTTTTAGCCCTTTCCAAAGCATGAGCATCCTGCTTGTCGCTTATAACTACAGAAATAACAGCATCAAGCTTCTTGGAGCGTATAGCATCAATTATGGCCTGCATGTCTGTGCCTTTTGTAGACGCTAAAATTCCCAATCTTAACATGAAAATACCAAACCCCTTTTGCCAATAGAATGAACATCGGTATTTAAAATTATTGTTTGCTTATAAACAGATTGTTTGCTATATGGAAA
>CAZJBR010000108.1:0-2636 GCA_964544435.1 uncultured Methanosarcinales archaeon | reverse complement strand
CAAAGATGAAACTGTTGCAGTAATGACATTAAAAAATGAATTAATCGCCTTGGGCACTGCGCAGATAAGCTCGGAAGAAATGATGCTTGAAAAGGGAATTGCAGTAAGGACGGACAAAGTGTTTATGCAGCCAGGGGTTTATAAGATTTAGACCCAACGTATGCGGCAAAGCCAGTATAAACGTGAATACCTCAATGCGAGAGCGTTAACTTTAAATATTTGTTGCACTATACGCATTGTTTAAGATGGAACAGACACTTGAATGCCCATTATGCGGCTCCGAGATAAATGAGCAGGAGGATTATTGCTCTGAGTGCGGCGAAACTTTGGAAAGGAAAGCATAAAATCAAAAGGCATACCTTTAAGAGAATTCTAAATTTTTAAGAGTGATTTTAATGTCAGAAGACGCAGTTAAAAAGAGCCTGAAATATTCGCTGTATGACGGAGCCTCTTTTGCGGTTATGGACGGGCTTACAGCTTCTTTCCTGACGCCTTTTGCTGTTGCGCTGAATGCTTCTGTGGGAATGATCGCAGCTTTGACTTACATCCCTCAGATTGTCGGAGCTTTTATTCAGCTGTTTGTGGCAAAGCTTCTTGAAGTTATGAAAGACAGGCGCAAGATACTTGTTATTAGCTCTTTTCTGCATGCGATATTGTGGATACCTTTGCTGCTCATTCCGTATGCAACTCCAAATCAAAAATATCTGCTTATTGTGTATGTGTCTTTGCAGGCAATGCTTGTTCAGATGATGCAGCCCATAGGCAATTCTCTGTTGGGTGATATAGTGCCAACTTATGAAAGGGGCAGATTCTTTGGGCTTAGAAACAAGATTGTCGGCGCTGCTTCTTTTGTATCTGCATTGGCAGCCGGCTTGATATTAAACTATTTCTCTTTAAAGAACCCATTTATCGGCTTTTCAATCCTGTTCATTATAGCTTTCATAGGCAGAGCGCTTTCCGGAGTGTTCAAGGCAATGATGATGAACCCTGAGCCGGATTTGGCGCACGAGGAAAAGTTCTCGCTTTTTGACTTTGTGAAGAGAATGGACAAGACTAATTATGGACATTTTGTTACTTATATCACTTTGTTTAAGTTTGCAACTAGCATAGCAGCCCCCTTCTTTGCTGTCTATCTCCTTAAAGACTTAAAGTTCACGTACCTGCAGTTTACAATGGCAGTTGCTGCAGAGCTTGTAGCCAGCTTTGTTGCGATGGGAATCTGGGGCAATATGATTGACAAGCGCGGCACAAAATTTATGTTGTATGTGGGCGGAGTGCTTACGCCGCTTATTCCCTTTTTCTGGTTATTCTCTTCCAATTTTTATTATTTAATTTTTGTTGAAGCGTTCTCTGGAGTTGCATGGGCGGCATTCAACTTAAGCTCTTCAAACTTCATATTCGATGCTGTAAAGCCGGAAAACAGGGTAAGGTGCATCGCATATCACAAATTCTTTGAAAGCATGGCGATTTTTGCGGGGGCAGCATTTGGGGGTGTTTTAGTTAATACACTCCCTGCATGGATTTTTGTTTCAAGCATTCCCCTTCTGTTTTTAACATCGGGAATCTTGAGGCTGCTTGTTTCACTTCTTATGCTTCCAAGTATGAAAGAAGCAAGATTAATTGAGCTGGGCATTGGGCACTCTTTCTTTAAAAGATACCTTACAATAAGGCCGAGCGAAGGGCTTGTCTTTGAAGTCATTGGAAAATACCACAAGCATGAAGAGGAAAAACATTATCTAAAGCAACAATCAAAAGAGAACGCATTGAAAAAACCCGCAAAAAAAGACGAAAAAATTTATACAAAAAGACTGCTAAGGTACATTGACAAGAACATAAGCCCAAGAAAAGAGCAGCACGACATAACAGACATGCATGAGATAGAGCATATTACAGAAGAGATTGAGAAGGGGAAGGTGAAAAAGTAGTCAGCCTTTATAGTTTGGATTTTTTATGGGCAATTTATATTTTAACACTGCCGTGTACCCTTCATCAGATACTAATATCTCAAATAATGCGCTAATAACCCGTCTTTTATTTATTGGCAAATCTGCTAAATACTCCAAAACATCCATTTCCCTACCTTTAAAGCTGAAATTTAATAACCTTTTGGGAAAGTATTTTGGAGTATCACTTAATAATAACGAGTTATAACCATGTGTTATATACACATTGATTCCTGAAGAGGTTAATTCTCCAATTCTTGCTCTTAAGTTAAGACCTTTTCTTTGTTCAAGAACTTTCTCAAGAGGCAAGGGATTAATCATGGTTGTTGGTGATCGCCCTTAACTTTTAAACATTGCGTTAAACTTTTTTAAAACCGCAAATTATTTATAATTACAACCCAACTGAGCTTGTTAGGTGTGGGAAATGCCTTTATCGTTATATAACTGTTCAAGATGCAAAAGGGAATTTAACTTTGACAATATCAAATATGATTACAATCATAAGCTGATATGTATAGAGTGCCTTGAGAAGCAGGGTAAGCTTGAACGAAAGGAAAAATTAACGCTTGAAAAGGCAGGGCAGGGTGAAACAATAAGATTCATCTGCGTGTCGTGCAGGTTCAAATTCTCAGTCAGGAAAGGCTCGCCAAAAGCCATAAAGTGCCCGTACTGCAATAAGACAAAACTGATGCT
>CAZJBR010000107.1:0-2641 GCA_964544435.1 uncultured Methanosarcinales archaeon | reverse complement strand
AGCGATAATTTTAATTATTATCTGCCTGACGACTTAAGCGAAGCGGCTGTCAAGTACATAAAGGAAGAGCACGAGCTTGGGCTCAGGAAGCTTGAGGAAAGGCTGCAGCTTGGAAAGGACTACGGAAGAAAGATTGGCAGGAAGATAACTATTGGCGTGATTCCCAGCGGACCAAATTTTTCAAATTTAGTTAAAGGCACTATAGACTACAACAGAGGATTAATTGGGGATAACCCGCGCTCAGGCGCAGGTCCTTTTGTCCACGAATTAACCCACCATTATACCAGCAAAGCAGGTGATTTCTTTTCAGAGGGATTGGCTGTTTATATGCAGGAGCAGCTTGGCAGAAACCCTGCTGGTCCAAATTATGGTGCAGACTTGCACAGGAAACTTGCCGGAACCGAACTGATTCCGTTGGGCAGGCTTATGAGCATCTCGTCCCTTGGCCGCCAGTTGTCTGAAAATGAAGTTTCAACAGCTTATCTTCAAGGCGGCTCGTTTATAAAATACCTTGTTGAGGATGTTTCAAAAGGCGACATAAAGCCGTTCATGAGATTCTTTATAGTTGACGGTGACTACAAAAACAATTTCGGAAAGAGCCTTGAGGAGCTGGAAGCAGGCTGGCGTGAAAAGATAAAAAACACAAAGCCACTCTATGCCTTGTCGGATGCGCTGAAGGTTGAGCATTTGAATGCGAGATTGCAGCCAAGCGGTGAATTAGACCCGGTAACAAAAAGGGTTGTTGAAAACAATTTAAGGAGAACGACAGTAGGCGGCGGCTATTTCTATCCGATTTATGTTGATGTAAGATTTCAGTCGAACTCTGAGCATGTCATTGAGTTAGTAAACTTTTACATCGATAACGTATGGTTTGGAGAAAAAATTGGCGGAGCGGGAGATTATCGAATATGGATGACTACCCCAAGTGCCCTACAATGGAGACTGCGTAGGTTAG
Organism: uncultured Methanosarcinales archaeon; assembly: GCA_964544435.1. GTDB lineage: Archaea > Nanobdellota > Nanobdellia > Woesearchaeales > GW2011-AR4. The sequence continues at coordinate 1,686 of CAZJBR010000107.1, read as the reverse complement.
GAAATAACATAAAGCCTTATCAAAGTCGTATAGTTCAAGATTTTCCTATACCAACTGGTTCAAATTACCCTGGGACTGAATTCGTTGTTCATTACGGCCATAAGATACCAAAGGTATCTAATGAAGAATTTGATGCGCTGGTAAGAATGAAAAAAATATAGTCCAGAACTTCGCTTTTTCCTCAATAACATTGCTTTTCAGTCTCTTATATTTTTGGTAATTTCAAACTTTTATTTTAATATAATGAGAGTGTGCTAATCCATCAATTAATTCAATGAAACAAAATAACCATCAAATAGCTGATAAAAAAATCATTTTGGTAATATTGCTTATTTTGGCATTTGTAATATGGTATAAAGAAACTGCAAAAGAAACCTCTACAAAAAAAGATATTCCAAAATATAACATCCACGAGCATATAGAGTCTTTCAAACAAGCTGGTGCTTTATTGAAAGCAATGGATAAGGCAGGAATACAAACTACTGTTCTTTTAGGGAGCCCAAAGGAAACAATTTTTAGTGGAACAGGCTTTACAAATTACAAAAGAAACAACGAAGAGATTTTAAAAATAATTGATAAGCACCCTGACAGATTCATTTTTTTTGTGACAGTTGGCACCGAAGAAAACAATGTGGAGTATGTCGATGATTTTATCAAGAAAGGGGCAAAAGGCATAAAGCTTTACAATGGGCTTTCTGCAGTGTTTTATCCATTTCTAGGGCCATTAAACCGGACAGAGATGATACCATTATATGAATATGCAGAGAAAAATGAAATACCAATAATATACCATGTTAACCCTGGTAAAAAATTTATTTTTGATGAATTTATTACAATTTTAGAGCAATTTCCAAATTTAAGAATAATTTGCCCCCATTTCTGCCTCTCTTCAATAAACGTCACTAGGCTTGAATTCTTGATGGACAAATTTCCAAATCTTTACACAGATATTTCATTTGGCTTTTTTGTTGAGGATGGCTTAAATAGGATATCCAATAAGCCCGAAGAATATAAGAAACTATTTAAAAAATATCCAGACAGGATAATGTTTGGAACTGATATGGTGGTCACAAGCCATAAAAGAAAAACAGTTGACTGGATGTATAATTTAACTAAGTGTTATATTGACATGCTGGAAAAAGACAAATATCTATGCACTGTAATGCCGGATTTTTCAGGAGAATTCAGAGGCTTGTTGCTGGATAGTGAGACTTTGAATAAGGTTTATTACTACAATGCAATAAAATTTTTGGAAATCCAACCAAGTTAAAAATTATCACTTAATACCTTAAGTGCCTGAGGCAGCATAGATAAGCAAATTAGCATACCATCGATTTGTTTGCAATACCTCTTTGAGTCGGGAGTCCCATATATGTGCCTTTAATATCCCCCCTCTCCCTCAGCTTCTGCCTCAGCTTCTGCCCCGCCACTTCCAGCACCTGCACCACCCTGCTCACACCCGCAACTACCGCCACCTCCACCGCTGCAAGAACCAGCGCAAGCACACGCGCAAGCACCGCCACCGGGTAGACACTGAGCGTCAACGCTTGCCAGAGAAGCTGCTGCAAGCGCTGCCCCGAGATAAAGAGAAGAAGCCTTTGATATTTTCCCTTCTTCTTCCAGTAAAAAACTTTTTATCTTTTTTTTAAGTTTTGGGAGCATTTTGAGTCTTTTTATTGTCTTAAA
>CAZJBR010000106.1:0-2644 GCA_964544435.1 uncultured Methanosarcinales archaeon | reverse complement strand
TATCCGAAAAGCATTGATAAAATCAATTCCATGATGGCGGATTATCAAAAGCTCAAAGGCATGAAATTGTCGAAAGGCCAGGAGCCGTTCAATTACATTGTTGACTATAGAATCTTAAATCTGGAAGCTGAAAAGCTGTACATGGAAAGCCAGAAATATGGATTGGACGGCACAACAAAAGACGGCTTTGGCTGCAAACAGAGGCCTCTTATTCTTGAGTCTGCCGCATTAAGAAACAGCTCGGCTTTCAAAGGCTTTGAAGCCGTGGTTTTGGCAAGGGAATTTGTCAGCAAGTATCCGGAAGAAGCGGCATCAGCCGGGCTTTCACTGAAGAATGCCTTGTTCCTCAACGCAACATTCTATCAGATATATAAAGATGCCAGGAGCGACAGCAGCACAATCAATCGCTTTTGCCCGCTGAACGAAACTTTAGAGATATACCGGCAGGAATTCAGGAAAAAAACAAACTTAAGCGAAGATTATATAAATGGTATGACTTATGAGGAAGCTGTGAAACTGCACAAGCAAATAATAGGAGTGCAATAAAATGCCGTTAAAGAAGCCAACCAGCGTAGAAGAGTGTGTTTACTTTACTAATAGGATTATTGATTCTGGAAGGGCTATTGCATGGGTTTTTCGCAAGGAATGCCCCAAATGCAGGACAGGCGTCATGGGCAAGCCGCAGAAGAAAGGCGGGAAATTAGACAAGAAAGCAGACCATTTTATATGCCACTCATGCGGCTATCAAGAAAGCAACGAGCAGGTGGAAAACAGCTTAGTTCTCAATGTTGAATACAAATGCCCTCAATGCGGCAGCGAAGGCGAAACAACATCAGAGTACAAAAGGAAAACATTTGAAGGCGTTCCCTCCTATGTGTTCGAGTGCCAGAAATGCCGCAAGAGAATAGGCCTGACAAAGAAGATGAAAGAGGGCAAAAAGAAAGGAAACGAAAGCGCTGATGATTAATAACCGCAAGTTTTAAATAAACCAAAAGTGAATAATAACAAATGGAAAAAATATCAAGATTAATGGCATTTGTCTTGATTGCTATTTCTGCAGTCGGCACTGCTAATGCTTTCGGTTACTTTCGGAACACTGATATGTATGATTTTATTGGAATGCCTGGATTTGGGATGGTCATGGGGCTTGGAGTTGCTGCAGTTTTTATTGGTATACTGCTTTTTGTCTTCTGGCTTTGGATGCTTATCGACTGCCTGAAGAGGGACTTCAAGGGCAATTACGACAAGATTGTATGGGTCTTGGTATTGATATTTCTGCATGTATTAGGGGCCTTGATATACTATTTTGTTGTGAAGATTCCCGACAAGAAAGCTGTTAAGAAAAAATAAATAATTAAAGCATCTATCTCACAGTGCCACGTGCACTTTCTCTAAACATGAACCTTTGTGAGAAATAATTTGCTGCATCCGGATTTATCTTGCGTAATCTTAAATAAACATCTATCTTTTCTGCTTAATCCTTGCAAATAGTTTGCATAAGCATCCTGATTAGGATAACTTACTATTTTTCTATTGTCGACGCTAAATTCGTGCAAGGCAATAACTTTATCTATAGCAGCGGGCTCTGAATCGGCATTTTTTACTCTACTATAAAATGTATTGACAGCAGTTTTTGCCGCAGAATTTATACGCCCTAACAAGCTTTTATGTGAAGGTTCTTGGCTAACCGAACCTATTTTTCTTAATTGCAAATTCATTAAATAGTTTGCCTTAAAGAGTTCAGCCAAATCCCGCCTTTCACATTCAATCAAATAGAAATAAACTGCTTCCTTAAGGGCCAACTCATTTCCAGCAGCCTTTTATACTCCTCCGTGGCTTTTAAATCCACATTGCCGCATGGAGCCTCTCGTTCATCCCTATGCAGTTTATTTAAATCCAGTATATCTTGGTAAAATAATCCAATAGTGCCTATTAATCCGTAAGATACTACAGATTTCGTTCTACCACGAGCCATAAGAAATTAAGAAAGTGCCATTATTTTTAAATTTTATTTATTATTTTACAGCCGTCTTGAAAAGTTCCCCTACATGTTTCCAGTTCACGACGTTCCACCACGTTGCAATATATTCAGCTCTGGCTGGCCCAAATTTTTTATAGTACGCATGCTCCCAAACATCAATTCCCAAAATCGGAACTTTGTTTTCCATTAAAGGGCTGTCTTGGTTGGCTGAGCTGATCACGCTTAATTTTCCGTTATTCAGCACGAGCCATGCCCATCCTGAGCCAAACCTGTTCAATCCGGCATTCGTAAACTCTTCCTTGAATTTGTCGAAACTCCCAAAAGTGTGCTTGATGGCGTCTGCAAGACCCACATGCGGCTCGCCGCCTGCATTCGGAGCCATCACCTGCCAGAAGAATGAATGATTAGAATGCCCGCCGCCGTGGTTTCTCACTGCAGTTCTTATGTTTTCAGGAACGTCGTTTATTTTTTTAAGAATTTCATCAACATTCATCATCTCAAACTTTGTTCCCTTTACCGCGGCGTTCAGCTTGTCAATATACGCTTGATGATGCTTTGTATAGTGAATCGTCATTGTAAGCTCGTCAATGTACGGCTCAAGAGCATTGTACGCATAAGGCAACTTTGGCAAAGTAAACATATTATCCACCTCCGATTTAATGA
>CAZJBR010000105.1:0-2681 GCA_964544435.1 uncultured Methanosarcinales archaeon | reverse complement strand
TATTAACTGAAGAGGGATAAACATGCCAGAAGAGGACAAGAAATTCTCAAAGCAATTGATTGGAAAAACCGTTGTCAGCAAGACAGGCAAAAGGTTTGGAGAAGTAGGAGATATCATCTTTGAAACAAGGTCAGGAGAGCTAATCCACATGGTCTTGCACAACCCGACTTCTTACACTGAAAAATTAGAACTTGAAAAAGACAAGGAAGGCCACATTCTTATACCGTTCAGCGCAGTAATTGCCATTGGCGATTTCATGGTTGTTGCTGAAGAGGATATTATTTAGAAAAATGGGATGGTTCGGAGACCTTTTTTTTAAACATTCTGAAGGGTGGTACAGACTACAATTAGAAAATGAACTTATAAGGGCACAGAAGGGTGCATTTTCTTCATTGAAGCTTTTACCGAGAGATTATGCACGATCAATAAATGCAAAAAATCTTGATAAGTGGAATCCACCTTATACGCTTGGTACTTTCAAAAAACTAACAGATAAGAGAATATTGTCTTTGCTTAGAGATATGAAAAAATATGGATACAACTATACGGATTTATTGAAAAAATATGATAGATCAAACTTAGTATATGAGATATAACATTAAATTAACCTACAAACTATCATTACATTTTTAAACGTTCTTTTATTTCTTCATTAAATAATGCATCCAGAATCAGCTCTGTGGACTGAGAAGTATAGGCCGAGTGATTTCTCTGAAATAAAAGGCCAGAAGGAGATTGTCAAGAGAGTGAAGGCTTTTGTTGAGCAGCAGAATCTTCCTCATCTGCTTTTTGCTGGGCCTGCCGGTGTTGGCAAATCAACTCTTGCTCTGGTTGTGGCAAGAAAATTGTTTGGAAAAGAATGGCGCCGGAACTTCTTGGAATTAAATGCAAGTGATACGCGAGGAATTGATACAATCAGATTGAATGTAAAGGATTTTGCAAGAACCAGAGCTATTGGTGATTTCCCTTTCAAGATTATTTTTTTAGATGAAGCTGATGCCCTAACAAGAGAAGCCCAGCAGGCATTGAGAAGGACAATGGAGAATTACACTCAAACATGCAGATTTATTTTAAGCTGTAATTTTTCCTCAAAAATCATCGAGCCAATCCAAAGCAGATGCGTTGTTTTCAGGTTCAGGCATTTAGATAAAAAAGAGATTATGGAAATTATTGAGAAAATAGCGAAAGATGAAAATATAAGGATAGATGAAAAGGCAAAAGAAGCTCTTTATGAGATTTCAGAAGGCGACTGCAGAAAGCTTGAAAACATACTGCAAAGCTCGGCTGCGATAACAGACCATGTGACAGAGGATATGGTGCATTCAATGGCCTCTGTAGCAAAGCCAAAAGAAATAAAAGAAGTTTTAGAGCTGGCATTAAAAAACAAATTCATAGAAGCAAGAAACAAGCTTCTGGATTTAATGCTTAATTACGGATTAGCGGGCATCGATGTAATCAAGCAGATACAAAAAGAAATTCTGGAGCTTGATATCAACAACAAATCGAAAATGATTTTAATGGAAAAATGCGGCGAGATAGAATTCAGGATGACAGAAGGCTCTGATGAATTTGTGCAATTGGAAGCCTTGCTGAGCCAGTTTGCCTTAGCTGGAATTAAGGATTAGCCACAGCCAAGTGCTTTATAAGAACTTTGGTTTCCTTGCTGTCAAGGACATTGTATCTTAAGTGTATTCCCATTGTCTTTTCAAGGTCAAGCCTGTCTGTTACCAAATCAACGGTGCATATAATTGTCCTTCTTCCATTAATAAGCTTAACAGTTCCTTTCGAGCCGGGTGAAGTGTCCAAACCGCCGCATTTCAAGTTCTGGAAGATCGGGTCAACTGGAATTTCAGTTATTTCGACTTCAACGCTATTTTCAACTTCCCTTCTTGCCCTTGGGTCGCGAGGACATGCTGCATCAAAGTTACTTGATGGAGTGACTGTTGCATCTTTCTTCCAGAATATATCAACATTTCCGCTTAAAACGACATCAAAGCTGAAAGAAAGCTTGTTCTTTCCAACTACTGTCTGCCTGAAGTTGCTTATTTGAACAGGAGCTCCTGAAGAATAAATTGTTCTTGCGCCTGTAGGCTTGCAGAGCGAATCATCCCTTATGTTAATCATGTCTTTTAATATGCACAATTTTGTATTTGCCTCGGTCTTATAATTATAGCATGCGTCTGCCCTGAAAGTGAATTCTGTATTGCCACTGAACGTTCTTGGAATAAAATTGTCGCCGCCTTTCGGGAATATTGCAAATGTTGGGTTGCCCTCTACAATGTTGCCTTCTGCATCCCTCTTTTTCGATTCAAGGCTGTCGTCAGGCTGGACATCCCTCAAATCATCAAATGTCTTGCCAAAATCATTTGGGTCAAAGCCCACTAGGTTAAGCCTTATTTCATTTCTGTCAACTCTGAATTCGCCGTCATTTTTTAATCTAACAATTGCATTAAAGGCAAAGGATAAATCATCAGTGACTTCAGGAGGCGGACTGTCCCTCTCGAAATTCATTGTAATTCCCGAAGTGCCTCCAATGAAAGGCGTTCTTGGAGCCCCTCCTGTGGAGGCTCCGCTCTTCTTGCAAGCTGAAACTAAAAGAATTAAGCAAACCAGCAATGCAAGAACATAATACCTCTTATTCATTTTGCCTCTTTTCACTGAATCCATTTATTTTAATGTTG
>CAZJBR010000104.1:0-2707 GCA_964544435.1 uncultured Methanosarcinales archaeon | reverse complement strand
ATAAAGTTGCCTTTTGAAATGCCAAAGTATTATGATTATCCGATATATTGAACAACATGTTATTATTTTTTGTTATATTCTAACTAGGTAGTAGTTAAGAAACAAAAATTTATAAATCCAAAACATTTCTAAATTACAATGTCGTGAGTTTAAAATGCCTCAAACACTGGTTGAAAAAGTAACGGGACGTAGTGGATTTGAAAAAGCAATGGAAAATAGTGGATTATTTGGTCATGACACACTAATGCCCAATGAATATTTAGATACTTTTAGAAGGACTTCACACCTCGAACCAGAAAAAAGATTAATGAACGCAGTATTGGAAGATGCAGTTTATTGTTATCAAAAATATATTGGCGCAAGGGACAAAACTGGAAAGGGATTATTTCAGGAAGCAGAAGATTGGATTTTTGGAAATGATGAATTAGATACCTTTTCTTATAATCATGTATGCGAAAGTTTAGGGCTTAGTCCTAGCTATCTAAGAAATGGAATTCTCCGTTGGAAAGAAGATGCGCTCTCTGGAAAGCAGAAACCACCAGAAAATAAGTATGACAGAAGTAATCTTGCCAAAAAATAATTCTTTACATTTCAAACTTAATCTTTTTATTTTCTATGCTGTCCAAGACCTTATTTACAAGTTCATTAACTTTGACGTCAAAATGAACCTTGTTGTCTAAGGTTCTCAATGCGACCGTTCCATTTTTCTCTTCTTTTTCTCCGACTGTCAATATTAATGGGATTTTTTGGTGCTGGGCTTCCCTCACTTTGTAGCCGACGCTTTCCGTCCTTGCATCAACTTCAACCCTTATATTGTTTTTTTCAAACTCTTCCTTTATTTTATTGGCGTAGCCTTCGAACCTGTCAGCAACTGTGAGAATCCTGACTTGCAGAGGAGAAAGCCATAACGGCAATTTTCCAGCGTAATGCTCGACTAAGATTCCAATAAACCTTTCAATGCTTCCGAGCAGAGCCCGGTGTATCATGATAACGCGGTGCTTTGTGTTGTCAGCCCCAATATACGTTGCGTCGAACCTTTCAGGCAGCTGGAAATCAAGCTGAACAGTTGCAAGCTGCCAGCTTCTTCCTAGGGCATCTTTAATATGAAAGTCTATCTTTGGGCCGTAAAAAGCGCCTTCTCCAGCCTTAATTTCGTATTTCATTTTGTTCACTTCAAGAGCTTTTTTTAGGGCATCCTCAGCTTTTTCCCAGTCCTCGGCCTTGCCCATAAACTTCTCTGGCCGTGTGCTTAGCTCAACCTTGTACTGAAAATCAAAAGTTTTTTTGTAGATAAAGTTTGTAAAATCCAGCACTCTTGATATCTCATCTCCAATTTGCTCAGGTGCGACAAATATATGCGCATCATCCTGCGACATTTTCCTGACTCTTGTCAAGCCTGCCAGAGTTCCGGACAATTCATTCCTGTGCAAAGGAGCAAAATCAGCAATCCTCAAAGGCAAATCCTTGTAGCTTCTTGATTTTGATTTATAGATAAGAATGTGAGACGGGCAGTTCATTGGCTTTAATCCATAATCCTTGCCTTCAGACTGGAGGGTGAACATGTGCTCTTTGAAATGCTCCCAATGCCCTGAAGTAATCCATAATGATTTCTCGTACAGCAACGGAGTGATTACCTCCTGATAGCCTCTTTTTTTGTATTCCTCCCTGATAAAGCTTATCAGATTGCTGTAGATAACTGCGCCTTTTGGATAAAAAAACGGCGCTCCTGGGCTTTCCTCAAAAAAAGTGAACCACTCAAGCTCTTTTCCAAGCTTTCTGTGGTCCCTTCTTTCAGCTTCTTCCAGCAGCTTAAGGTGCTGCTCAAGCATGCTTTTTTCTGGAAAGCTTATGCCGTATATCCTCTGCAGCTGCTGTTTTTTTTGGTCGCCTCTCCAGTAGGCTGCTGCAATTTTTGTAAGCTTGAATGCATTTATCTTTCCTGTGCTTGGAATATGGGGGCCCCTGCACAAGTCAATGAAATCGCCCTGCTTATAGGAGCTAATGGATTGCTTCTCTTTGTGAAACTCTTCTATTAACTCTATCTTGTATGGGTTGTTTTTGAACATGTGCTTTGCTTCGCTTTCTGTCTGCTCAATCCTTTCAACCTTGTAGTCTTTTCTCACAATTTCATGCATTCTTTGTTCAATCCTCAACAAATCCTCGGGAGTGAAGTGGTGGCCAATGTCAAAATCGTAATAGAATCCTTCTTCAACAACAGGGCCTATGGTCAGCTTTGCGTCAGGAAAAAGTTCAAAAACAGCGTGCGCAAGAAGATGGGCTGTGCTGTGCCTGAAAACTTCCAATCCTTCTTTGTCCTTGAAAGTTATAACCTGCAATGTAGAATCTTCATTTATTGGCGCAAACAAGTCCTTTAGCTTGCCGTTTATTTTGGCTATTAAAGCGTCTTCCCCGAGCCTTTTGCCTATCCCAAAAGCTACCTCTCCTGCAGTTATCCCTTTTGGATATTCACGTACGCTTCCGTCCGGCAGGGTTATCTTTATTTTTGTCATTTTTTATTGCTGATTTTTGCCTGATTTATATACTTTTTTGAATTTTTTATGCGCGACCGAAACATTTTTATATATTACTTCTAATGATTCTAATAATATATGTATTTTTATTACATTTAATAATGGAACCGAAATTTATAGGCAAGGCGAAGCTGACAAAGCAGGGGCAGCTGACTCTGCCGCAGGAAGCGAGAAAA
>CAZJBR010000103.1:0-2815 GCA_964544435.1 uncultured Methanosarcinales archaeon | reverse complement strand
AATATTTTTAAAATTGAAAAGAGGATTTTTCACTCAGTGAAATCAAAATGAATCGATCAATTTTAAAATTAGATTTTATAAACAAACAGAGTTCTCAATTTGAGCAAAAGTCGGCACGCAGCGGAAAGTCTGAGCTTTCCCACGAACAAAAGAAGGAAATCGGGCTTGTAATAGGCAACAGAGTGCCAAGAAGGTTTTTCTGGACATCCGGAATAGGGGAGAGCGACATTACTATCCATGCAGGCTCGTACCACCTTGCGCTAAAGGAAGCTGGCATCGAGAAATATAACATAATGGTGTACTCATCAATTTTGCCAAGCATAGCAAAAGAATCTGGAAAGCCAACAGGAAATGATATAGTTTATGGCTCTGTTATGGAAACTATCATGGCTGTTTCCAGCGGCGAGAAAGGCAAAATGCTTACAGCCGGGATAATCTACGGCTGGCTATACGACAAATCAACAGGCAAGAAATACGGCGGGTTAGTTGCCGAGTACAGCGGCCATGAAGAAGAGGAAGATGCTAAGAGGACATTAAAAAACAGCCTGAACGAGCTTTATACCAACGGCTTTTCCGAAAATTTTGAGCTTCGGGACATAAAGATGCAGACAAGAAGCTTTGTCCCCAAGAAAAGGTATGGAACTGCAATAGTTGCCCTTGGCTTTAAGGATTATATCTACCCCATTGTAAGCTGAGACTAACTTCTTTTGCAGGTAAAATTTTTATTCTAACAGCAATATCTGTTCAACATGGCTAAGCATTCAACTCCAAATAAAATCAAAATAGGGCTTGTGCAGACAAAAGCTGGCGCAAGTGTAGATGATAATTTGGCTAAAACTGCCATGCATGTGCGTGAAGCGGCCAAAAAAGGGGCGCGCATAGTATGCCTTCAGGAATTGTTTGCTGCCCATTACTTTGCACAGGAAAAAGACAGGAAACTATTCAAGCTGGCGGAGAAAATGCCAGGCAAAATCTCAAATTTTATTTCAAAAGCGGCAAAAGACAACAAAATAACTCTTGTTGGAGGCTCATTCTACGAAAAGGGCGGGGATGGGAAATATTACAATACGGCACTTGTGGCCAATCCTGAGGGAAGAATTGTCGGAAAATACCGCAAGATCCATATTCCGCACGATCCAAAATTTTACGAACAATTTTACTTTTCGTCAGGAAACCTTGGGTATGTGCAGGTTGAAATAAACAATATTGTAATAGCCCCATTGATTTGCTACGACCAGTGGTATCCTGAAGCTGCAAGAATTAATGCTTTGAGAGCCGCACAGATTATTTTTTACCCGACTGCTATCGGTTGGACGGATGGCATAAGGAAAAATGAGCCTTTTTCAGCCCAGAGATGGGAAAATGCAATGTGCGGAAACGCCTCTATGAATGGAGTTTATGTTGCCGCTGTGAATAGAGTTGGACGAGAGCAGGATATTGATTTTTGGGGAGGCTCCTTTATTGCAGACCCTTTCGGAGAAGTTATTAAGAGGGCAAGCAGCTCCAAGGAAGAAATTTTAGTTGCTGAAATTGATTTGAGCAAAGTTGCAAGATCTCAGGAAGGCTGGGGGTTTTTGAGAAATAGGCAGCCGCTGAGCTACAAAGATCTGGTAATGTGAACTGACAAATAAGGAAGGTTTTCAATTATACACGGTTGAATCTTTATGAATCCTAAGGAACTTGGCTTTCGCATGCCTGCAGAGTGGGAAACACAGGAAGCTTTATGGCTTACGTGGCCGCATAATGAAGATACCTGGCCGGATATGATTTCTGAAGTGGAAGATTCTTATGTTCACTTTGTGAAAGAACTTCATTCTGCCCAGAAAGTAAAGATATTGGTTGCGGATGAAAATTCTGAAACAAAAGCCCGAGAGAAGTTGAGTAAAGCTGGAATAAACATTTCACAAGTCATTTTTTATCAAATTAAAAATCAAGACTCATGGATAAGGGATTATGGGCCTATTTTCTTGATTAATAAAAAAGGAAATAAGCTTGCATTGGTGAAATGGATTTTTAACGCATGGGGGAATAAGTATGACGATTTGAAACAGGACAATGATGTACCCTATGAGATAAATAAAATTATGCAGCTGCCTGTTTTTGAGCCAAAGGCTGTTTTAGAGGGAGGCTCTATAGAAGTCAACGGCTCCGGAACACTTTTGACAACTGAGCAGTGCCTTCTGAACAAGAACAGAAATCCAAATCTGAAAAAAGAGGAGATTGGGCAATACCTAAAGGATTACCTTAATGTTTCTAATATCTTATGGCTCAAGGACGGTATTGCTGGAGATGATACTGACGGGCATATTGATGATATTGCAAGATTTGCAAGCCAAAATACAGTTGTCTGCGCCTTTGAAGAAAACAAAGACGATGAAAATTATGAAGTTTTGAGGGAAAATTACAATATTTTGAAAGATGCAAAGGACGAGAACGGTAAAAAATTGAATATTGTTAAGCTGCCGATGCCGGGTTTTGTAGGAGATGATGAGAGAAGGTATCCCGCAAGCTATGCTAATTTTTACATTGGCAATGAAGCTGTTGCTGTACCTGTTTTCGGGCATAAGAATGACAATAAAGCGTTGGAAATCCTACAAAATCTATTTTCCCGCAGGAAAGTTGTGGGAATAAACTGCAAAGAAATGGTTTACGGGTTTGGGAGCCTGCACTGCATAAGCCAGCAGGAGCCAAAGGTTTGAAATTTAGTTTTGAAATGAAACCCAACTAATACACTATTCTCGCTTCAGCTTTCAATGGTTTTATAGCCAGTCCAACTTCCATTCTCAAAGTTTCTGCCAGGTCGGTTTTTTCCCAT
>CAZJBR010000102.1:0-2819 GCA_964544435.1 uncultured Methanosarcinales archaeon | reverse complement strand
ATCTGCAATAGCCGACAGAGCGCTGGAATCAGCTCCTATGGCTTTAAGCCAGGCAGCTCCTGTCGAGCAGATTTCATCAGTCCCGCACAACATTGCATTGTGGTTTTTGGCTGGGGCAATATTTGCTTTGTTGATTTATTTGTTAATAAGTTCAGTGAGAAAGAATGCTGATTAATTCGTTTATTAGATTCAAAAATAAAATTGAACATTAAAAAATTAAAAACAAAAAACGAGAGCGACTTTGTGATTTCACACAGAAAGTAAACCGCTTTTAATGTTTTTATCGAATAATAGGCGAAGGCGAGCGTGTGTGACAACAGCGAGCCTGAGCACAAGAATTTGTCCCGAAGGGACGGATTGAAAAATAAAGATTTTTACAGTTCCTCAAAAAATCAGTTAATGACTTCAAACCGATTCAAAGTCATGGGCAAGTATTTATATAAGAGCAACTTAACTAAAAAATAAGATGAAAAAACAAAAAACAAATTCAAAGCTTTTGCTTTCAATGCTTGTATTAATCAGCATTCTGTTGATAAGCTGCAAGCCACAAATTCCTATCGAGAAAAAAGGCACTGAATTTCAAACAACCCAGGAATTGAAGAAGTTCTCATCTGCGCAAGAGGTGCGAGAATTTCTCGAGAAGGCTGTGATAAGCTCAGGCTATGCAAGCGGATTTACAGGCGGTATGAAACGGGCTTTTGCAGGCGATGTCATGATGGCGCAGGAGTCTGCTGCAGCTCCAAGCGCAGGCGAAGCGGGTGCAGGCGCAGCAACCGACTACTCCAAGACAAATGTGCAGGTTGAGGGCGTTGACGAAGCCGATTTTGTCAAAAACGACGGCAAGTATATCTACACTATTGTGCAGGACAAGCTTGTCATTGTTGACGCGTTCCCTGCAGAAAGCGGAAAAATACTTTCAGAGACAAAGATCGATGGAAGGCCAAGAAACATTCTCGTAAACAAAGACAGACTGGCTGTTTTTTCAGATGATAATGCGGAAGTTCCATATTTTGCGCAGTTTGATTTCGTGCCGAGGCCAAGGTACACCAGCAAGACACACGTTTTTATTTATGACATTTCTGACAGAAGAGAGCCAGAACTTGTTAAGGATTACAATCTTGACGGCTACTACTTTGAATCAAGAATGATAGATGATTACGTTTATTTTATAGTAAAAGATGATGTTTACTACAGCGGCCCAATCATTGCATTGCCTCAGATAAAATCCTCTGCAAGAGTTATTGCAAGGCCTGATATTTATTATTTTGACAATCCTGAGCAGAATTATGTGTTCCACACAGTCGCATCTTTTAATATTTTTGACAGCAAGGACGAAGTGAATGCTAAAACATTCATGATGGGCTACTCGAATACATTGTATGTTTCACAAGATAATATATACATCACATATCAGAAAAATCCTCCTTATACATATTACGAAAAACACAACGAGGAAAGGTTCTATGAAGTTGTGGTGCCTTTGCTGCCTTCCAGTGTCAGGTCAAAATTAAATGAAATCAAGGATGACGGCTCTTTGAATTCGAATGAGAAATGGGAAATGGCGTCATCTCTGCTTGAAGACATGTACAACACTATGGATGAGGATGAAAGAGACGAGCTTATCCAGGAAATTGAGGACAAAATTGCCGATTACGAGGCAAAGCTTGAGCGGGAAAGAAGAAAGACTATTATACATAAGATAAGGATAGACAAAGGCGACATTGAATACGGGGCCAAAGGAGAAGTTCCGGGCAATCTGTTAAATCAATTTTCATTAGATGAGTTCAACAATAATTTGAGAGTAGCAACTACAATGGAATTTTATGGAATCATGCCGATGGCTGCCAGGGCTGAAGGGAGTTCACAGCCTTCTGCAGGCACTGCAGTTTCTGCCCAAGAAGTTACAGGCAAGGCAGTTGCATCAGGAGGAGTTTCGCAAGGCTCTAGCGGTTCTGCTGGAACTTCAGAGGCTGCAGTTTCAAAAACTTCTATAATCAGGCCAAGGCCGATTAGGGAAGGCAAATACATGATGTACAACAACGTTTATGTTCTTGACGACGATATGAAAATTGTCGGCAAGCTCGAAGAAATTGCCCCAGATGAAAGAATCTATTCGACAAGATTCATTGGCGACAGGCTGTACATGGTGACTTTCAAAAGGATTGACCCGTTGTTTGTCATAGACTTGTCAAATCCAAAAAATCCTGAAGTATTAGGAGAATTAAAGATTCCTGGGTTTTCAGACTACTTGCATCCTTATGATGAAGACCATATTATCGGGATAGGCAAGGAAACTGAAAGCAATGAATGGGGCGGAGTTTCGACAAAAGGTGTAAAGCTTGCTTTGTTTGATGTTTTAGACGTTAAAAACCCGAAGCAGCTCGACAAATATGAAATAGGAGCGGCAGGTACTGACTCAGAAGCATTAAGGGACCACAAGGCATTTTTGTTCGACAAGAAAAAGAATTTGCTTGTAATTCCTGTGAGAGAAGTCAAAGGGAAGCAATATTACGATTCAAAACTCGGCTACTACTCGCAAAGGCTGTGGCAGGGAGCTTATGTTTTTGGCCTGACGCTGGAAGACGGATTCAAAGTAAAGGGAAAAATAACCCACAATGAGGGAGATGAGCAGGCAGATTACTACTATTATGGCTCGCCAAACGCGGTGAGAAGGGGAATGTATATGGACGACGTGCTTTACACAGTTTCAGCAGGCAAGATAAAGGCAAATGATTTGAATAACATCAACAAGGAAATAAAAGAAATAAAGTTGCCTTTTGAAATGCCAAAGTATTATGATTATCCGATATATTGAACAA
>CAZJBR010000101.1:0-2894 GCA_964544435.1 uncultured Methanosarcinales archaeon | reverse complement strand
AGCAAAGCACAATTTTTATGCTCAAATATTTGTGTGCTTTGCTATAACACTCAAGCGCGCTTAGAGATTATGTCCTGCATCACATCTGCCACGTCATGGCATTTGTCCACGCTTCTTTCCAGGAGCTCGTAAATCTCCCTGTATTTCATTATGTCAATCGAGTTTTTGTAAAAATGAAACAGTTCTGACAAAGCCTCTTCATAAATGGAATCCGCCTTCTTTTCTAGATTCTTTATTTTTTCCAAGCGTCCTTCTGCATCCTTCAGCTTGCTCAAATCAGCCATGCTTTTATTCACCTCACCAACTGAGTCAACTGCCACATCAACCAATTTAATGATATAACTATCTATTCTCCCTATATTAAGAATCACTAATTTTGAAGAGACAGAATTGATAAGGTCTATAATATCTTCAAGAAGCACAACAATTCTTCGCAGCTCTTCCTTGTCAATGGACGCCCGGAACGATTTATTCAGCTTAGCCATCATAATGCGTGTTGCATCATCGGCTTTGCCTTCTATATATTTTATTGACAGGGCTTTTGACTTTCTTTCATTTCTTTCAAACTTATGGTAATCTTCAGCAAACTTCTTCAACTCCTTGACAGCTTCAACAGAATTTTCTGACTGGCGTGCAAGCATTTCAAAAAATTCCCGTTCCCTTGGGATGAGCCAGTGTAAGATCTTTTTCATGCTTCTCGGTTCTTAATGCTGCCTATAAATAGGTTTCGTTGATGGAAATGGAGTTAAAAACCTTTATAAATATACATAGTTTCTGGAAAGGTATGACAGAAGCTGAGAAACAAGGCGAGCATGCCCATATAAGGTGCAAGACCATAATTGAAATTCTTGGCAAGCCAAAAGAGTACGTAGAAAAATCAATAAAAGAGTACATAGAACATATAAAAAAAGATTCTGAACTGGTTGTTCTGGACGAGTATCACTCAGAGTCAAAAGAGCAGGGCAAACTCTGGGCAAAGTTCGTAGAACTTGATTTGGTGATAAAGGGCACAAGAAAGCTGATTGGCTTCTGCTTTGAGTACATGCCTTCCTCAATGGAAATTATAAAGCCCGAGCATTTGATTATGACAAACCCTGAGCTTTCACGGTTTCTTAATGACCTTCAAGCCAGACTGCACAATGTTGACATGATTGTTAAGCAGCTTAAGGCTGAGAATGAATTTATAAAGCAAAATATGAATGCTATAATCTGCAACGCAATAATCATTTCCTTAAGGATAAGCAAGCTTAATTTAGAGCAGCTTTCTAAAATCACAGGAGTGCACCAAAAAGAACTGGAAATTTTTGTTGGAAAGCTGCTAAAGGAAAACAAGATAAAAAAACAAGGCGAAACCTATTTTTTGGCAGAATGACAGAGCTCAAAAAAGCAAGCGTGAAAAGCAAGGTAGAGGCAGTCCTTTTTTCAACAGGGCACAGAATAAGATTGGATGAGATTGGCAAGCTATGCCGCTCAAGCAGGGAAGAATCAATTGCGGCTTTGCAGGAGCTGAAAAAAGATTATGACGAGAAACAATCCAGCTTGATGCTTGTTGAAGATGGGGATTTCTGGAAATTTGCAGTCAGAGACCATTTTATTCCTATGGTGAGGAAGATTGTGACAGAAACAGAGCTGACAAAAAGCATACTTGAGACGCTTGCCGTCATAGCATTCAAATACCCCATTCTGCAGTCTGATCTGATAAAACTAAGGACAAACAAGGCTTATGACCATCTTGCCGAGTTGGAGCAGTCGGGCTATATCACAAGGCAAAAGCACAGCAGAACCAATCTGATAAAATTAACTGACAAGTTTTTCAAATATTTTGATCTGACAGAGGAAAAACTCAGGGACCAATTTAAGGATTTTGGCAGCATAGCCAAGGCAATAAAGGACAAAGAGGAGGAGGTTATCAGAATAAAAGATGAGCAGCGCAAAAGGGCTGAAGACCTCAAAAAAGAAGACGAAAAAATCAAAAAAGAAATTGATGCACTGGACAAAGAAGGCGAAGATTTTGAAATTCCACTAGAAACTTACCCGGCGAATCCCGAAGGAGATATTTCAGGCGAATTTCCGACTGCTGAAAAACCAATTGCGGAAAAGGAAAAACTAGGGGATCTTGAGGTTGTTGCCACAGATCCAAACGCAATCCAAGAAAGCGATAAAGAGCAGCCACAAGAAATAGTTCAACCAAGTTCTCAGGAAAATTTTGGCGAGGCTGCGCAAGTTCCTGTTGCCTCAGAAGAGCAAAAAGCACAGGAAAAGCATCATAAACAGCCTAAAAGTGAAAAGAAAAGCAAAGGGATAAAGTTAACTCCCGAGATGGATGCTAAAGCAGAGCAAATAGTTGAGGGAATGCTGCATCCTCAAGATAGGAAAGAATAAAACAAGAATTAATTACAATCGTAATAAGAAAATTCAATAGTGAGAATTAATTAAATAATAAACAAAATGTAAAATGTTCCTTTTACAATGCCCGAAATGCAGGAACAGGATGAAATACCAAAGCAAGGATAACTATCTTTCTAGAAAAAAGAAAAAGTGTGTTTATTGCGGGTTTAATATTGCAGTCAACAAGGCAATAATCAAAAAGATTTAGTTTATTTTCCATATAGAAAATTTCTATATTGAAAATAATATAAAAACACAACTATTATAAACCGCAAAATACACCAATTTATAGACGATAAAGTGGTTATGAAGTTCTTAGAAAAATGACAGAAGAAACAGGGCAAAAATTAGGCACAAGAATAGTGCCAAGAATCATCCAGGACGAGATGAAACAATCATACTTAGATTACTCTATGTCCGTTATTGTTGGTAGAGCACTTCCAGATGTGAAGGATGGTCTTAAGCCCGTGCATAGGCGCGTGCTATATGCTATGTGGGAATCTAGT
>CAZJBR010000100.1:0-2896 GCA_964544435.1 uncultured Methanosarcinales archaeon | reverse complement strand
GATTCAACCAAAGATTATTAAATATTGTCAGTTTTCTGAGTCCATGAAAAAAATATTTTTTTTATTGATAATCTTAAGCTTATTTTTAATCTCAAACGTCTTGGCAAAGCAGGGGCATATGAAGCTGTTGGCTGTGAAGGAGACAGAAAACGGGTATGAAGGCGGCATAGCTGACCTGTATCTTGAAATAAAGCCGGGTTCGGGAAGGGTTTTTCTCGAGACATTTCCTTTGACAAGGACTGACACACAGATGTCCACAAGGTTTGCAAAGGCGATAGCATGTGACGCCATTGAGAAAGAATGCGATGATGTTGATTTCTTTTATACGATAACGGCAGACTCCGCAATAATCGCAGGCCCAAGCGCAGGCGCGTCAATTGCAGTACTTACAGTTGCCATGCTCGAAAACCTTGAATTGAACGAGAATTATGCAATAACTGGAACAATAAACTCAGGCGGATTGGTGGGGCCTGTCGGCGGCTTAAAGGCGAAAGTTGAAGCCGCCACAAAGGCTGGATTGAAGAAGGTTTTTATACCTGCGGGCGAGATAATAGTCAGGGTTGACAACGCCACAACAGATTTGAAGAACCTTTCCAAGGAATTAAAGATAGAAGTTGCTGAAGTGTCCACATTGAGCGAGGCTGTCAGGGAATTCACAGGCAGGGAGATAAGGCAGGCCTACAAGAGAATAGAAATAAGCGAGGAATATAAGAATACAATGAAGTCCCTGGCCAAAAACTTATGCGACAGGAGCAATAGATTAAAAGCCGAAGCAATAGACCTAAAATATTCTCTTAATGTTTCTTTATTGAAGGAAAACGCCCAGAATTTGACAGCCAAAGGCAAAGATGCATTTGAAAAGCAGACATTTTATTCGTCTGCAAGCTACTGCTTTGGCGCAAGTGTGGAATATTCAACTTTGCTGCTGCTGTCAAGAAATCTCTCAAAAAGTGACTCGATAAAAGAAGTGGAAAATATAAAAAGAGAAATAATCAACATTACAGATAAAGTAGAAAATACAGAAAGGAAGACTATCACCGATTTAGAGGCTTATATAGTAGTCAAAGAAAGGCTTAGGGATGCAGAAGAATCCGCAAATCAGGCACTTGAAATTTTGAATCAGGGAAATAAGACTGAAAGGGCTGTGAGGTCTGTTGCTTACGCTTCTGAAAGAATTAACTCTGCATATTCATGGGCAACTTTTCTTGGAAAGGGCGGCAAGGCATTCAACCTGAACAAAGATGTACTGAAAAAGTCATGCCAAAACAAAATAAGCGAAGCTGACGAGAGAGAGCAGTATGTTGAACTATACTTTCCAAACACTTTGGATAAAGTGAAGGAGGGCATAAGTAAATCAAATGAAGAGCTGGGAAAGGGCAACTACGAGCTCTGTCTGTCAGAGGCCAGCAAGGCAAAGGCTGAAGTTGACACAGTATTAAGCGTGTTTGGAGTTGACGGCGTGCAATACAGGAACATTGTGGACAGAAAACTTGACATTGTAAGAGACAGCATTGCAAAACAGTCTGCAAAGGGAATATTCCCGATTTTAGGATACAGCTACTATGAATATGCGAACTCGCTTAAAGAAAATGACGTTTACTCCGCCCTTCTCTATTCTGAATATGCATTGGAGCTCGGCAATCTTGACATTTACTTCAAGGAAAGCAATGGCGGCACGAAAAGCCTGAATGCTGATGCAGGGGTGTTAGGCACATTCTTGGCTGGAATCCTTGTTGGACTTTTAGCTGCTTCTTTTATAAGAAGAAAAAATTTAGAAGCAAAAGGGGAGCATAAACCCAAGCAGAACAAAAATCAATTTGTTCTGCCGGGAAAAAAGAGGTGATAGATTATCACTTTAGAAGTGATATTATCACTATGAAATAGTTTTTAGGTATTATTACTTTAAAATGATTAAACCTATATTTAAACTTTTCTATTTGAAGAATGACTTTTGGATTTTTTTTCTGCTGTTCATTCTGATTTTGGCAGGGTGCAAGCCGGCGATTACCGGAATGCAAGCTGCGCAGATACCGAAAGAAACGGCAAAAAACCCTGAGGTTTATTTCTGCCCAAAAGAAGACTGCGGCAAAGTTCTTGAAAAGAAGATAAGCTCCGCTAATTTTTCCGTCTATTGCGCGTTATACGACATAGACTTACGCAGCATTATAACCAGCCTCTCCAGAAAAAGCAATACTGCTGATGTGAAATTGGTGATGGACGGCTCGAATTACGAAGGCCAGGTGAAGGGGGATGCTGTGAGAATGAATCATGGCGGGACGCAGCTGATGCACGACAAATTTTGTGTGATTGATGACTACATAATCATTACAGGCTCTTTCAATCCCACCGACAATGACAATAACTACAACAACAACAATATTATTGTTGCTTATTCAAGGGCGCTGGCAAGAAATTATGGAGATGAGTTTGACGAGCTGTGGAATGGGGAATTTGGAAAAGGCAAAAGAGTTGAGTATCCGCTGCTGTATGTCAACAACATTGGAATCGAAAATTATTTCTGCCCAGAAGACGAATGCTCATCGAGAGTAATTAAATTAATTAAGAATGCCAAAAGCAGCGTGTATTTCATGAGCTTCAGCTTCACAAGCGAGGAGATAGCAAATGCCGTGGTAGGCAAGGGTAATCTTGACATTAGAGGTATTTTTGATTCCCAGCAGGCGTCAAGCAAGTTTTCACAGATTAAAAGGCTGCAGGAGTTTGGAATCAAGGTTAAGAAGGACACAAATAAGTATAAGATGCACCATAAGGCTTTCATCATAGACAACAGAACAGTGATTACTGGCAGCTTCAACCCGACGCTTAGCGCTGACACAAGAAATGATGAAAATTTGCTGATTATTCATGACAAAAAAATAGCAAACGCCTTTTTGAGGGA
>CAZJBR010000099.1:0-2919 GCA_964544435.1 uncultured Methanosarcinales archaeon | reverse complement strand
GCGCATATATCCTGTAATCCTTGAAAGTCATGCCCTGCCCGCCCGCCATAGACTTCCTTGGCCCGCTTAGGTTGGAGGTGACTCTTTTGTTAACCACAAGATTAAATCTTGACAGCTGGTCTAGAAATGAAGTGTCAATCATTTTGTTTGTTATTTAATATTAATTTTTAAATTTTTTAATCCGTCTTCGACATATCTTGTGCTCGGCGTGACATGCGAAAGCTCGACCTGCTTGCGAGAACGCTCGCAAGCTCGCGTTCTACTCTTTCGCTCGCTTAGGTCACTGCTTTGCTGACATTACGCTCAAGCCTCGCCAACAATTCATTGAATTTATTCGAGGCGAAAATTAGTGGTAAAAACAATTTTCGCCGAGTCAAGATTTTGTCGCCAAAGGCGACAGATTAAATTACTTTAATTTAGTTAAGTTATTTCACCTTGTCCAAAATCTGCTTTATCGCATCATCCTTTGACATACCTTTTCTTTCTGCCTCGAAATTCAGGATTATCCTGTGCCGCAAGACGGGAAAGGCAAGTTTGTTCAGGTCGTCGTTGCTTACGTGGTTCCTTCCCTGTATCAGCGCGCTTGCTTTCGACGCAAGAATCAACCCGATGGAAGCCCTTGGCGATGCGCCGTATTGTATGATCTCCTTATTCTGCCTTGTTGCTAAAATTATTTTTACTGCCCTCTGCTTGATGTCGTTTGCAATCGGCACCTGCCTCACAAGCCCCTGCAAGGTAAGAAGGTGGTTTTTATTCAGCATTACTTTCAATTTCGTGTCTTTTGCCTCTGCCGCAAACCTGTCAACAATCTGCAATTCCTGGTCATAAGACGGGTAATTGACGGCAATTTTTAACAAGAACCTGTCAGCCTGGGCTTCTGGCAAAGGGTAAGTGTTATGGTTTATTCCACAACCGCCAAAACCTGCAATATAGTTTTGTAAATTTGGCACCGTCAAACCAAAAGCCATGCCTTGAGAAGTTATGTATTTTATTGATTTTACTTTGTCATAGTACACGTCCTCGCTTAATAACGCTTCACAGTATTTTACTAATGTTTCTGCTTCCTTTAAAACAGCAGCATGTTGCTCTATCATAAATTCTTTAATCTGCAAAGCACTTGTCGAATTGCCATTTGTGTAGAGGTTTGATACTTGATTTTTTGATATGCTTAACCGTTTAGATATTTCAGTCATAGGTAAACCTATACCTGCTGCAAATTTACGTGGATTGCCGTCTACTAATGAAGAAAATTGCTCTGTTTTTCTTATATCTATTTCATTTTTAATATCTTTGGCAAATTCCTCCAAAGAGTTAACTGCCATAACAACTTCTCCTTCTTTGATCCCCTTATAGCTACCATACCATGGTCTTGAAGTTATGCTATGGCGACCTTTTAAAGTGTGGAAACTGTTTAGTCCTAAAAGCTCCACTAACCTTAAAATTGCTTTTCTATTTACAGGCACAACTCTAAAACTCGACTTAGGAGTCCTTTCTAAATCTATATCCACAACCTTTTCATCAGATATCCAGCCAATTTTTTTAATAAAGTTGATGAAATCTTTGCCTTGGATTTTCAATCTAAAAATTCCACTGTCATGCCTTACCCAAGATATTATTCCTTCGCGCAAAAGCATATATGCTATTACATCCACATTGTTTGCACTTTTTTGTGTGAAAACAATTCTGTTGTCCCTAAGCGAAGACTCCAGTGAAATGAATGCCTTTAAGAATTCCTTATTCATTTCAGGCGAAAAGCTCAAAAACCATGAAGGAATTTCCTTGTCTTTCCCTCCTTGTACATTGAAGCGAATGCGTAAATACTCAACAAGTGGTTTTGAATAAATTCTTGCATATCTGCAGCCTCTGTTTATTCCAACAGAAGGATTAAATCCGTATTTTTTCGAGACAACAACAAACCTCTCCAGCGCTTCTGGATAATTTTTCTGCACTACCTCAACACATTTTGCTCTGATTGAGCCGTCTGACAATAAAAATGCAATCCAAAATGCAAAATCTTTGTCAAAGGGTATTTCTCGCAGAAGCTTTTGTGTCATTTTGCTAATTGCTTCTTCATGCGACATTAGTTTTAGTGGTTCGATGAAAGGTAGCCTTGCAGGGTTTATGAGATAGTCCTGTTTAATCAAGTCTTCAGCTTTCTTCCACGTTATAACTCCATTTTCATTCACCAAAAATGGATGGTTTTTTGTAACAGCTATTCTTTTTCCCGTTTTTGTTGTTACAACAACCATCTCGTCATTATATGCCAGTATGTAGAGCAAGCACTTTTGCTTCTCTAATTTTCCCGAAGAGTTAAGCGAAAAAGTCCACCCATTTATGTCGTATAGTTTTATTCCTTTTTCATCTTCAGCAATACAGTTATCTGCCAATGCCAATAATTCTCTGCCCGTTTTCAATTGACCATTTACAAATACAGTTTGGTCCAAAGCTAAACTCCCCTCCTGCTCAATGGGGTTTTGCGTTGCAAGCACAAAAAAAGGCAGATCAAGCTTAAATGTGTTTGTCCCTACTGTGACCTGTTTTTCCTGCATCGCTTCCAGCAATGCTGATTGCGTCTTTGGAGTGGCTCTGTTGATTTCGTCTGCAAGCACAACGTTTGCGAAAATCGGGCCTGGCTGGAACTTGAACTGGCGCTTTCCGGATGATTCCTCTATGATATAAGTGCCTGTAATGTCTGACGGCATTAAGTCAGGGGTGTTCTGTATTCTGCTGAACTTTAAGTCCATCAGCTGCGCAAGAGTCCTTACAGTTAGTGTCTTCGCCAGTCCAGGATAGCCCTCAAGCAATGCGTTGCCGTCGCACAAAATCGCTACCAGAATCTGCTCGATAACGCTTTCCTGCCCTACAATAACCTTGCCCATCTCCTTCTGAAGCTCGTCGAAAATCTGCTTGTAATTTTTC
>CAZJBR010000098.1:0-2940 GCA_964544435.1 uncultured Methanosarcinales archaeon | reverse complement strand
TGCTATATCTTCTGCAGGAAAGAAAAAGCGTTTTTTAAATCACCTTCCAACCAACTCCTGCAGAACATCATAAGCTTTCATTGAATCTTTCTTGCTCAGGATAAATGTAAGTTCTGTCATTGTGGAAACAATTTCAAAAATGTTTATATTGCTCCATGCAAGCCTTCTCACGACATCAAATATAATGCCAGGCGTATGCAGGAAATCATCAGAAATGAATATGATGGTAAGCGCCACAAGGCCTTGCTCTTTATTCAATATTTTTTCTCCCGAGAGGAACTCTGCCAGTTTCTTCATGTATTTCTCGTTTATTATTATGGAAACCTGGTTGTTGCCGACTATGACATTCAAAGTGTCGCCCCTTTCAAAATTAACAAGGCTGTGGATTGTCTTTAACTTGGATAGGAGGCTGTTTGATTTTATCACGGTGAAATCGCTGATATTGGATTTAAGCAGTATCTCTCCGGCATAATCAAATGATTTTGTTTTTTTTCTATGGCTTGAAATTTCTTCTGAATATCGCCTCAATGCCATGACAACAGCAGCCTGCTTTGCCTTTTTGCCAAGCTCCCTCTCTATTTTAGGAATCATCTGCTCCGCCAGGCCCGCAATACTTATTATTCCTTTTCCCAGCGCTTCCTCTACAAAAGGCTGCTCGCTTACAATCTTCTTGACAATGTGGCTTACAGTTACCATAACATTCTTATTTCAAATTGTTATTATAATAACATTATGTTTATAAAGGAAGTATAAATACTTTGTGGTGATTACTTTGCTACAATGATAGATTTTATACCTGCACTCGATAAATTGTTGGAAGGAAATTTCGAAAGAAACGATGAAGAATTTGGTATTATTAGCTATGATAATGCACGTATGACTCTCTTTATCCATCCCAACTGCCATTCTGAAATAAACGGTAATGGCAGAGCTAAGGAGTACCATGGCTCTAATCTCAGGCTTGCTTTCAAGGGATTAAAGCGTAAGATTCCAGACGAGCTTTCCGATGGAGGTAAGATAAAGGAAGTTGAACAAGAGTTAAACCACATACTAAATGAATACGGGACGAAAGTTTCTCAGGCATACCCGATGCATGAAGATGGAGGTATGCAAATCATTCGAAGGATTTTATTGTTTTATCAAAGTGGCACTCCTGCTTGTAATATAGTTAATTCAATATCAGCAGTGATGGAAGATCTCCAATCACGCCTTGAATAAGGGTAAAAAAGTAAAAGTTATAAACTAAACACCCATTTCTTATGCTATGACGCATAGAGTAGACAAAAAATTTGAAGATATCTTCTGGGCAGACTCTATTGCAGATGAGGCAATAAAAAGGGCAGAAAGCAGTCCGTTGCTTAAGGAAATCACGAAGAAGCATGGGTTTATTGTAATGGACGAGAAAACCCCATCCGGCACTATACATATTGGCTCCGGCAGGGGATGGATTATACACGATGCGATTGCAAAAGCCTTAAGAGATAAAGGAGCCAAAGCGAGATTCATTCTTAGCAGCGATGATATGGATCCTTTGGACAAGCCTTCAAAAGAGTTAAGCAAGGAAGAAAATGAAAAGTACATGGGAGTGCCTTTCAGATATATCCCAAGCCATGTAAAGGGCTACAAAAGCTTTGGCGACTATTATTTCGCCCAATGCACCGATTTATTCAGGGATTTCGGAATTGAAGCAGAGCTTGAAAGCACTGGCCATGAATATGAAAAAGGCTCATTCAACAGGACAATAAAAATAGCGCTTGACAACGCAGACAAGGTTCAGAAGATATATGCCGATTTATACGGCGATGATGTTGCTGCAGCGACTAAGCTGCCTTTCAACATTAAATGCCCTAAATGCAACAGGATATCAACAACTATTGCATTGGAATGGGACAGGGATAAAGAAATGATTTATTTTGAGTGCAGAAAAGCTGTTGTGAAGTGGGCTGAAGGCTGCGGCCATAAAGGGTGGATTTCCCCATATGATGGAAATGGAAAGTTTCCATGGAAAGTAGAATGGGCTGCGAAATGGCCTACAAAATCCGTCATTGTTGAGACTGCAGGGAAGGACCATTTCACAAAGAACGGCTCAAGGACAGCGGCATGCAGGATAGCTGTTGATGTTTTTGATTATCCTCCGCCTTACCCTTCAAACGGCTACGAAGAAGGCAGGGGATATGAGTTTTTTACGGTCGGAGGAAAAAAGATGAGCACCTCCAAAGGCCATGGTCTGGGATTTGCTGACTCTGTTAATTATGCCCCTGCGAAAATGCTGAGGTTCATGCTGATAAGGACAAGGCCGAATGCTGTGATTGATTTTGACCCCTACACAAATGATTTGATTCTGCTTTATGAAAGGTATGACCAGGCTGAGCGCATTTATTTTGGCAGGGAAGACGCAGGAGAAAAAGAAAATGCCCGCCAGAAAAGGATTTACGAGCTCAGCCATGTGGGAAAAATATCAAATCGAATCCCTCCGCAAGTGAATTTGCTTCACGCATCGATGCTTGTGCAGATTTTTGAAGACGAGGATATGATTTTTAATCGCCTAAGGGAAACTGGGCATTTGCCTAAAGATTCCGGCAAAGAAGAGCTGGACTATATCAGGGAAAGATTAAAATTCGCAAAGAAATGGGTTGAGGAGTTTGCAGAAGAACAGTACAGGTTTAAGCTTCAGCACAAGATTCCTGAAGGATTGCATTTGAGCGAAAAGCAAAAAAAGGCTTTGCACACAGTGGCAAAATTATTGAAAGAAAACAGATATGACGAAAAGTCACTGTTTAATGAATTTTATAATGTTTGCAAGGAAATTGACATCAAGAACACAGAGTTTTTTGAAGCTGCATATAAGGTTTTGCTTAATAAAGAGAGAGGACCGAAACTTGCGCCATTCATTTTGGCGATTGGACAAGAGAAAGTGGCGAGAATGTTTGAGTGGGTTTA
>CAZJBR010000097.1:0-2960 GCA_964544435.1 uncultured Methanosarcinales archaeon | reverse complement strand
CGTTAGTTTATTCTATCTCCATTAAAGAGCTTATATCAAGGTACAGCTTTTCAGCTTCTTCTCCTGATATTAATGTGCTGGATTTTACCGACTTTATGGTTGACAGTAACAATAACGGAATTAATGACACTTTGATTTTTGAACTGACAACAAGCAATGGCAATGGGAATTACATTTTTGTAATCAATTTATTTGATAAAGTTGGAGTAGCCACAAAGGAGGTAAACAAGACACTGAATTCAGGCATTAACAAAATAAACATAACATTTAACTCAATATTTCTCACCCAAACCCAGTTTAATTACACAATAAAAATATACAACTCAACTTACAGCCTGAGGTACAGGAGAGACAATATAGAAACTCAAATTTACCAGAATTATGAGGTTGGATTTAGAATACTGGATGTAAAAGACTTCCAAGAAGGCAAAACATTGAAGATTAATATAACCCTGAACTCCTCTCTCAACCTAACGTCTGAGTCAACATTGTTTCTGGGATACAACGGCTCTGTCATTTTCTCCAAACAGAATATTTCAATAACTGATTCCATTCAAGACTTGGAATTTGATTTTGACAGCAAATCAATAAAAAATACTCATCATATCGGCAGCTTCAACATAACCTCGCTCAAGCCGAACAAAAAATTATTCAAGATAAATTCTGCAACCTCAGATTACGATTTCAGGGATTTTGCCTTAGACTCTTACATTTCAGGCTTTGAGGATGCGGGTATTGACACAGATAATGACGGCAAATACGATTTGCTGCAAATCAACGCGAATGCTCAGATTATTGATAGCGGCAGCTACAATCTTATTATTGGGTTATATGACTTGTTTGATAATTTGGTGGAAACCGAGAATGTGTCCCAATCGCTTAACACTGGAGAAAATGCAATCCCTTTCAATATCAACGGCTCAAGAATCTACGATAAAAAGCTAAATGGGCCTTATATAGTAAAATACGCGGAGCTTCACTACAATGCGGATTTAATAGATAAAATAAATAATGCTTACACAACATCAAATTATAATTTCAATGACTTTGACAGCCCGAGCCTTCCTGATTTGAAAACGGAGATTATTACATCTGACGGCTATCATTACGGCATAAACAATGTGACAATAACCTTCAATTTTAGAAATATCGGAAACAGGCGCGCCTTCAACGTATTCACTGAAAGCTTCGACAACAGGACTTTTTTCAGGAGCGATGGATTAGGCATATTGAACGCTGGTTCTGATGCTTCATATCAGGTTAATTTCACTGATTTTTCTGATTTTGAAATAAGCGCCATTGCTGATTTGGATGATGTTGTTGAAGAATCAAACGAGAGCAACAATGCAGAAAGGATTTCAATAAAATTAAACATTAAGCCTGTTTTGGAGCCTATAGGCAATATAACAGTAAATGAGGAAGATAAAATTGCATTAAACCTTTCAGCTTCAGATCCAAATGGAGATGACCTCTCTTTTTTAATCAATTCGACCAAATTCTCGGCGAGCAACAGCATTTTTGAATGGAATACAACGAATGCTGACGGCGGCAGCTATACATTCATGGCGACTGCTTCTGACGGATTTCTCAATGACTCTGCCCTATTTCAAGTTGTTGTCAATGACGATGCTGAAAATGATATGGATAATGATGGAATCGATGACAGCATTGACATGCTGATAGGAAATAAAACTTCTGTCAAAACAGCTACATTAAACTTGTCAATATATGTCAATGGCACAGGCAATTTATCCTTGATGTTCAATAAAAGCTCAAATGTAGCCTTCTTTGACAGCAATAAGAAAATACTGGAGTTTATGTTTGACTTTTCCGCTTACAGGCTTAATCTTACAAAAATAACAGTTGACAAGCAGCTCCCCGGACAGAAAGGCTCGATGCTGGTCAGGGGCTTGGACATGCCAAACGGCTCTAAAAAAATAATGTATGTGGACAAGATTAGCAAGAGTCTTAAACAATTATGCATAAAAGACGCAAAGGTAGCAAGCATTGGCAGTATAAGCAAAAAATGCAAACTCAAAGACGAAGTAAAAATAACATGCAACGGCAAATTGACTAAGTCCTATAAATGCACTTACAATTCAATTTCCAACAAATACAGGGTTGAAGGCTTGAAAAACACAGGCATAGTTCAGATTTAGCTTTATCGTTTTTGGATTGTGTTGTTATTTTTTGGTTAGCCTATTCTTTACAATTATATACCCCAACCCTATAATCGAGCCGAGAAGATTCGCAATCAGATCCCACTGGACATCATAGCGCTCAAACTGGCTGTTGGGGGGGTTTAATGCATTCGTCATGCCGAACATGCCCTGCGCTATCCCGAAGTACCTGCTTCCTATGAACTCTGTGACTTCATTAATTGCGCTGATGCCCTGAACAATAAGCAACGTGGCGACCACAATTCCAAGCTTTGAAAAAGCTTTCTTTTTATTTTTGGCTGCAATGAAACTATAAACGAGCAGGCTTATTCCTGCTGTGCTAATTACGTGCAGCGCCTTGTCCCATCCGATTCCATTGTAGGAAAGCTCGTAAATCCCGACAGCGCCTGCGGTGTTTGAAATAAATCCAAGAGTGCTTACCAGAGCGCCTTCCCACGAATACACAATTTTTTTTCTATAATAGTAAGCAGCGCTCATTACAAGAATTCCGAAAGAAGCGTCAATCACGAATGTTGTGTGGCGCCTGTAAGCTATAAACCCCATCGCAGCTAAGGTTATCAAGCTTAACACGTAAATCCAGCCCAGCAGCTTATCTTCGCTTTCTTTCATGCACCTGCGAAATTTATCTGAGTATAAATTAATTTCTTATTTGTCAGTCAATATAAGGTATTTTTTTAAATAGAGGGCGCATCCTATCTGGCTTCATAAGGGGCTTAGTATAGCTAGGTTATTTGAAGGCAAAAACTATATATATGTCGAATAAATATGCTTTTGAATGGG
>CAZJBR010000096.1:0-2962 GCA_964544435.1 uncultured Methanosarcinales archaeon | reverse complement strand
TTTTATATGTTAGATTAACACCAATATATAAATCTTTCGTTTTTGTTACCACTACAAAAAAGTAATTAAACTAATAACTCATCAGAATCTCCACATCCTTTCCGAAAACTCTCTTCAAATCCTCGAAAATTGGCTCTTTTATGGAAGCTTTGACAGGAGTTTGGGCGTTTGCAAGTGATTTCTCCAGTTCTTCCAGAGAGCTTTTCTCAATTGTATCAAGGCTTCCGTCATCGTTTATTTTCGCTTTGCTTATTTCCCGTTCATCGCTGTCAATATCAGTTGTTATGAAAGCCAAATTGCCCAGCAGGATAACCTCGCCAAATTTGCTGCCGTGCTTCACCCTTATCTTCAGCCTTTCCAGTTCCCTGCTTCTTTTCCTCTGCATGTACTCAACAAGGAATTTTATCAACGAGCCTGATTCAGTATGGATTTTTTCTATCTCAACTTTAGAAAGCTTTTTCTCGTCATAGTCTTTCTTGGCTTTCATAAGCTCCTGCACTGTCCTCAGGAACTTTGAAGGCAGCTTGCCCTCTGAAACAAGCTTGTCTTCCAGAACGTCCATTAATTCGTTGTCTTTTATTTTTTCGACTCCCTCAAGCCTTAAGACATCGCGGATGACGGTAGTTATGGTATCATAAATATTCAGCATTTCCTGCTCTTCCCTTATTTTCTCTATTTGTGTAAAAAGCCTCTTAATTCTTGCAAGATATTTGCCGCCTTCGCCGAGCAATTCATCGAGCTCCTTACCTGTCAGCTCTTTCTTCGTTCCATGCTCGATTGCCTTTCTCGTTTCGACTGCCTTTTCCAAAATCTTGACAAATTTTTCTTCGAGCAGTTTTTCCTTGTGGACAAAGATCTGCCGCATCAAAGCGCCTGTTTCTTTCGGGGAAGGAGGCGCAACTCCGTAAAGCATCAGAGCAGCTTGGCTCGGCGTCAATAACGCATAATATATGTCTTCCATTCCAATTTCATTGAGCTTGAGCTGCACTCTTCGTATCATCTGCTCCCCCGAGCCCATGAACATATCAATTGCCTCTGCTGACGGCTTGATTTTGCCCATCTTTAGCAATTGCTTCCAAGGCATGAATATGCCTCTGTCAAAAAATGGAACACCATCTCTCAGCAAAGTGAATATTACAGGATTGGCTTCCCTTAAAGAATCCCAAAAATCAGTCAAAATATAAACTTGAATGTTTATCTTGTTTTTAATTCCAGTAAGCTCGCCGGCCTCTATGCCCATTCCGATGATGATTGCTCTTAATTTATCTTTTAATTCAGCTCTCGTCATTTTCTTGACATCAGTGTCGTCAATTACAATCCAAACGTCGATATCGCTTGAGGGTGTTGCTTTTCCCTGGACTAACGAGCCGGCAAGAACATAAGAGACAATATATTTTTCAAATTTCTTCAGTACCATTGTCTTATGAACTTCAGCGATCTTAATGGCCTGCAGCATTCCTGTGTCATGGACTGGAGCCGATAAGGCTATCAGCTGCAGCAATTCAGATTTTCCGTCGAAGCAGTTTTGCCAGAGCTCGGAAAGTATCAGTGTTTGAGGAGTGATATTCGGATCAATCTCTTTGCCAATACTCTCGACAATGGCTGTTAGCTTGTCTTTCAGCTCCAGCTTAGACATTGTTTTGCTGTCAGAGTCATCAACCAAAACCAAAACATGGATCTTGTCCTTGTCTTCGGGCTTTGGCTCAGCAAGAGGAGTTTGCGGCGTCGGGAATGGCTGCATCTCCTCAGGCTTTGGCGGAGGCATCAGGGCAATGCCAACAATGTACTTGTCAAATTTCTCAAGAACTTTCTTTTGGAATTTTTCCAGCTTTGCCTTTATGGCTCTCAGCTTTTCCTGAACATCTTTGGGAAGCTTGGAAACAGCCTCGGCTTCTTTCGGTTCATCAGCAGACTGCGGTTCTTTCCCACTTTCCTTAGGCTGAGCATACAGCTTTTTATCTTTTTTAGCCATGTAAAACCCCCTTCAAAGTTAATTATGTTTGGTTTATAAATCTTTGCCTTGAATTGATTTAGGATATTTTCAATATAGAAAATAAATAGAAGTCGTATATCAAACCGAAAGGTTTATATATAAGTTATATTACTAAATAGTAGTAACATTTAACGTGATATGCGAGTCTTAAACTCGCTCACAATTGTCGATTCTGGAGGGGTGCCAAAAGCCCAATAAAGTGTATACTCCAGAAGCGAAAAGCTTAAATATAAGTGCTATCATTAGAAAGTAGTAACAAATTAAGAATAAAGTATAAAAACAATAAAACATTACCAACAAGGGGTGGAAAGAAAAATGGAAGAACACACAAGTGATGAACACGGACCAAGTTTAGAGCAGAGAATTTTCGAGGAGTCTGAGCGTGGTGTTACCTTTTCTAGTAGGATAGCAGAATCTATAGACCATGGGCATGTTCCTATAAAGGAAGGCAAGCCAGATGTAGGGGAATTCATAAAGCACCTTATTCACGAGACTACTACAATTGCCAAAGAGATTGTAAAAGAAGATCCAACTTACAATCCTGCATGGTTACCTGGTTATGATGCACTAAGGTCAGCACTTGAAACAAGTCCTAATGCATTTAAAGATGGTCATATAACAATTGACGGCAAAAATTCATTGATACAATTGTACCAGAATCATTTAGATTCTTATATTGGGCAAAGGGGACAAACAAAATTCCAAGCAGTCCCTATAGAAGATGGAAAGAAGGCAGCTAATAATCTGGCAGATAGGACCTCAGATAAATACTTAAAGCCATTGATTGATGCCTCCAAAACAGCTACAGATGTGGCTACAAGAGTAGGTACTGCTGTGAATAGTACAATACAGAAAGCAAGGCAGTGGTATCAAACTCATGGCAAAATGGAAGGGTACATTCCAGCCTATTCGGGCGCACACGCTAGCCATTAAACCTTAATTTTTTCTTTTTTTCCTTTTCTCTTTTAA
>CAZJBR010000095.1:0-3031 GCA_964544435.1 uncultured Methanosarcinales archaeon | reverse complement strand
GGATTTCCCAGGCGTGATTTAAATTCCGGATGAGCTTGCGTTCCGCAGAAGAATTTTAGTTTTGGCAATTCAATGTATTCCATCAGTTTTGTTTTATCAAACCTTTCATAATATCCTGAGAAAAACATTCCATTCTTCTCCAGCAAATCAGCATATTTTGGATTGACTTCATAGCGGTGGCGATGCCTTTCCAAAACAATTTTTTTATTTTTCTCCAGAATTCCAATTCTAAAAGCCTGGCTTTTGTCTTTCATTAGCTCGTCAATTCTTAATTCATCGTCTTTCACTCTTCCAGTTTCTTCATAAAGCCTGAGAATCTTGCTTTTATCCTTCAGCACTGCGGCATAAGCCCCGAGCCTCATTGTGCCGCCGTACATGCTTTTTTCAAGAATTTGCCTCTGCGCAGGCTGAACATCGATTACAGGGGCGCTTGTTTTTGGATTAACCTCGGTTGTGTGCGCGTCTTTTAAGCCGCAGACATTCCTTGCGAATTCAACAACCGCCAGCTGCAGGCCGTAACACAATCCAAGATAAGGAATTTTGTTTACACGCGCGAAATTAATCACATTAATCTTTCCTTCAACTCCAGAAGCCCCAAACCCGCCAGGGACTATAATGCCGTCATAGCCTTTCAATTCGCTTAAAGATTTTTTGTTGTTTTCAAACATTTTTGCGTCAAGCCAGCTTATTTCGACCTTGGTGTTTAAAGAAGCTCCTGCATGGATTAATGCCTGGTTGATAGAAATGTAAGAATCGGCAAGATTATAATCGCCGATATCAATGTATTTTCCGACAATCGCAACCTTAACATGTTTTTTGGGGTTCAGTATGTTATCTACAAGCCTCTTCCATTCCGCCCAATTCTGGTTTTTCCTGGATTTTATTTCAAACTCCTTCAGAAGCTTTTCCCCCAATCTTTCCTTTTCCAAATCCAGAGGAATCTGGTAAACAGTGTCTATGTCCGGCTCAGATATCACATTATCAGAAGCAATATTTGCGTAAGTTTCAATCTTCTTTTTTCTCACAACATCCAATGGCTTTTTTGCCCTGCAGATTATGAAATCGGGAAATATTCCAGATTCGCTGAGCAGCCTTATTGCCTGCTGTGTTGGCTTTGTCTTCATCTCCTCTATATGGCTCGGGATAGGCAAATAAGTGATAAGAATATAAGTCAGATTTTTCTTGCCAACATCTCTTTCAAGGCTTTTCAATGCAAACAAAAAGGGGATATTTTCATAGTCTCCTATTGTGCCTCCAACTTCAACCAAGACAAAATCATAATTGTTGCTTGCTTCTTTAATTCTTCTTTTTATTTCATCTGGTATGTGGGGAATGAATTGCACAGTCTGGCCAAGATATTCGCCCTGCCTTTCCCTGTCAATAACTGTTTTATAGATTTGTCCTGTAGTTATGTTGTTTCTTTTGGGGATGTCTAAATTAAGAAATCTCTCATAAGTGCCTAAATCTTGGTCAATTTCTCCGCCATCATCTGTAACCCATACCTCTCCATGCTCTGTAGGCCTTAAGGTGCCAGCATCATAGTTTATATAAGGATCAATTTTTATCGCGGTGACCCTGAAGCCGTGCTCCTGCAGGATTTTGCCGATTGAAGCTGTTGTGACGCCTTTTCCTACGCCGCTCATTACCCCGCCGGCAACAACAATATATTTTGGCATTTTATTTAACACCTGCTTTAGTTATATTTAAGAAATTTGATAATTCAATCCGTTCGCTATGCTCACTATATCTTGTGCTCGGCTTTCGCTTTGTTGCCATTAGCTCAAGCCTCGCCAATTTATTCAATATTCTTAAATTTAGAATTCTTGATTTATAGCAAACGCAGTAAATTTTCGTAATAGATAATGCGTTTGATATGTATTAAAAAGAATTAAACAATTTTTATGAATATTTAATTCTTTCTCTATAGAATCAGCTTTGAACAAATTAAGCAGTTGCATTAGATAGAAATGAAACAAGTTTTATTTATAGTTTATGGTTTGGTGAATTAATGATAATTATCTTCAATATGGAAGAAAATGGTAGTTAATTGGTTAATTGCTATTGTGAAGAGTTGCAAGGTCAAATAAACGCCCTTACGAGCCCAGTAAAAACCTTGTAGCCGTCAAATCCCGGAATCGGAAGCATATTGAATATGAATAAAAACATGTTAATCCTGCTTGTCAAAACTAAAAGCAGGTAGTGCTTCTTCTTGTATTTTTTATTTTTCAATACAAACCATGCACCAAGCCACAAAACTAGATTGACGAAAGGTCCTGCAAACGCTGTCAAGGTGAACTGAAGCTCTGTTCCAGGGCCTGCAATCTCCACAAACCCCGGAACAAAAAACATGAACCCGAACCCTGTTAATTTTGATATGATTGTGAATATTCCAAGCATTAAAGTAAATGTGCTTCTGTAAAAGGCCATGAATACGGCATGCATGCCAAAACTTATCGCCACAAACTTGTGCGCCAGCTCATGCGCTATTATTGCTGGCGCTGTCGCCATAATAGTGAACTTCATTCCTTCAAAATCAAATCCCCTTTTGTAATGAAGCAAAGGATCATAAGATTCTCTTCTAACAGGTATCATTCCTGAGAAAATGTAGCCTACAAAAGAGGTCATCAATACAAGGTCAATAATCTCTCCCAGAGTTATTAAAGGCATTCTTAGCTGATTTTTTAATTAATTATTAAATTTATTGTTTTCTTGAACAAACTTTATATATTATACTTTATTCTAAACGTTTATGACTGACTTGATTGCCTGCCTTTCATCAGGGGAAAAAAGCTGGGCTCATGTGGAAAGGCTTATTAAAGAGGAAGACTGGAGTAATGTGTTCTTGATTACCAATGATTTTGGTAAGAAAAACTTCAAAACCGAAAAAAATGTTGGATTTGTGGTTGTTGACTTCCAAAAGCCTGTTTTTGAGCTGATTAATGACATAAAAAACGGCCTGAACGGAAAGATCACTGACTTGGAAGTGGCTTTAAATCTTGTTTCAGGGACAGGAAAAGAGCACATGGCAATC
>CAZJBR010000094.1:0-3042 GCA_964544435.1 uncultured Methanosarcinales archaeon | reverse complement strand
GCAGATGTCTTCCAGACCACTTTCTTGCCCACCAGCTTTGATGCTTTGTCTTTGCTGTCAACGCCATTTACCTGAACAACCATCTGGTTGCTTCTCTTTACTCTTCTGCTTCCCCTGAAATGGACTATTGTGCCTTCCATAGTTTTAGGAAATTTAATGGTTTTAAAAAGGTTGTTGTTTTTTGGTTTTTTGTGCGGCGGCCAAATAAAAATCATAGCACATTCAGCAGAATAATCGGAATCAGCAGGCAAGCCATTGAGTTGCTTCTGCTCACCTCAGCAATGTTGGGTATTAATCCTATTGATGTCGCCACAGCTAATATTATCAATCCGACAAAGCCTGAGAAATACATGACCATAAAAGTTACAAAAACAATAATCAGAACACTTAAAATTGAATAATTAAATTTGTTCATTATTGACGAGAATACCTTGCTTATGTAGAGTGTTAAGAACGTTGCAATGCCGCCTGCTATCAGGGCAACTGCAAGGAATAAAATCAGCATATGGATATCTATGTGCTGCAGCAGCTGCTGCACGACAATGATTGAGCCGTTTCTCGCCTTTTCAATCGTGAAAAGCGTTATCAGGGACATTATCATTGACACCGTGTTAATGCCGCCCACCAAAATCAGGTAGCTAAAAACATCAATTTTTCCCACAATCTGGCCCGCAACAACAGCAGCCTGCGCAGGCCCCAAGCCGGGAAATATCGAAACCAATGAGCCTGAAAACACACCGGAGCCAAGAGCCTTCGCCACGTTTGTCATCTTGACTTTAATCATCTCAGTTGTGCGTTGAATAGGAAGAACTGTTTTTTGTGTCAGACTCAAAAATAAAACACTAACGCCAAATAAACCTGACAACATTGGGAGCAAAGGATCTTTCAGGTTTGGCATGCTGAAAACAACCAACCCCAAAATTCCTGAAAGGCCAACAACAGCCAAAGCCCAGAATCTCTTGTTCATATTCTCTTCTCTCAAAATCATGAAGATCACAATAGCGAGCAAAAGCCATGCAACATAGTCTTTTAAGTATTCAAAAATCAATGGAACAGCGATAATCAGCAATGGCGATAAAATAATCGTTAATATCAGGCACAGTAAACTCCCAATAACTGTTAATTTTACAGCTTCATGTCCCATGCCTTCAAGTAACATTCTGTGGGCTGGCAATACTGCTAATGCAGTATCATCAGCAGGAGCTCCAAGATAAGTTGCGCTTATAAAGTCAGTAAAAGTATGCGTTATTGACATCGCGATTATGAAAGATGCTACTGCAATGATGTTGGTGTAGCCAAGTAAAAATGGAGAAATACTGAATAATACCAATGCAACAAGATTAATGTGTAAACCAGGTGTCAGGCCCGTTATTACACCCATTACGCATCCTAGTAAAATTGCAATTAAAATTTCTAAAAACATCATTTCACCAGCCTTATCTTCTCAGCGATTATCTCATTCTTTCCATTATACTCCTGTACCTTGCCGATAACCTCTACATTATCGCCATTGCTTAATTTTAAATTGTTGTTGTCAGTAAACAAAACAACATTTACAGGGCTTTGCTGGTTTACTTCAATAAAAACAACATCTCCTCTGTCGGTTATTTTTGACACTTTGCCTGTAAGTTTCACATCATCTCCAACGTTCTTGTTCAGAATGTTTGGCTTGTAATCCTTGACCTCAATTTTTGTTGAGATAAAATACAGAAGAACTAATCCAATCAGAGAGCAGATTAATGCTATCTTTAAAAGAGTGGTTTCTTTCATTCTTTTAATCCTTATTAGATTTATTTTTAATGGGTTTTTAGTTAATGTGCAACCGTTAGTGTATTGTTTTTCTTAGTATTGTTTTTAAAATTTTCCATATAGTCTCGAGGAATATCAAATAGGGTAATGCCAAGTTAAGTGTGCTGATGGATAATTTCAAAATATTCAATCCGCCTTCGGCATAATTTAGTGCTCGGCTTTGCTTTTCTACCATTACGCAAAGCCTCGCCTATGAATTCATTATTCAATCAATAATAAATTTCGCCCAATGCGGGGCGAGTATCTTTCATCAAAAATCGGTGATTTTTGAGTGTGATCGAAAATGCAAAGCATTTATCGACATGTGCCGAAAGGCATGGATTTATTTTTCCCGCTTAACTTGACTTCATCAATCAAATAGCAACCTTTAAAAATGCAGAAACACTTGCGATATCGGGATGGTAAACTTAAAGTTTAATTCAACTGCAGACATAAAAGTGCCTAAGCGCATCATAGACCAGGTCATAGGCCAGGACGAGGCTGTTCAAGTCATAAAAAAGGCTGCGCAACAGAGAAGGCACGTTCTTTTGATAGGCGAGCCCGGCACCGGAAAATCAATGCTTGGACTGGCTTTGGCAGAACTTTTGCCAATGGAGAAGCTTACAGATATAATCTCATTTCCGAACCCAAATGATGAGAACATGCCCTTGATAAGGACAGTGCCTGCAGGCCAGGGAAGAGATCTTGTGGCAAAGGCAAAACTGCAAAGCATGACAATGTTTAAGAATCAGAATGTAATCATCTTTATTCTTGTTCTGCTTTCAATGTTTGCGCCATGGTGGGTTAGGTCTTACTACAAATCCGACATAATGTTCGCGGCTTTCTTTTTGGGAGGCATGGTATTCTTGGCTTCGTTTATAATCTTCCTGAATCTTGGCAAGAGGGTTGAAAACAGGGTAAAGATTCCCAAGGTCATTGTCGACAATTACAAGAAAAAGCAGGCTACATTTAATGATGCAACCGGGGCTCATGCGGGCGCTTTGCTCGGCGATGTACTTCATGACCCGTTCCAATGTTTTATAGATTCCAATATATATGCTAAAAAAGATATGTCACAGGCATTTACTTTGAAATCTATACAAAAAACTTTAGACGGGTTATTCCTTAAACACAAAGATAAGGTTATGAAAGATAATGTTTATGAAGCAATTTTTCTAGGAAAGAATGAACTCTTTGTGTTGGGTGAAACCAATGGTTCTGTTGCTCCAGTAGAAGTTTTATCATGCAATAGAC
>CAZJBR010000093.1:0-3179 GCA_964544435.1 uncultured Methanosarcinales archaeon | reverse complement strand
TAGATTCCTTTTTCTCCACATTTCAAATCGTACCTGAATCCAGAAATAATATTTGTTAGGGTATTTTTATTTGATATAAAATTGCTTAAGAATTTTGCCAAATATCTTAATTGTTCCTTGAAGTCAATTCTAATAAGTTCATAGGCAACCATATTGTATTTTGATTTAATTCCTTGATGACTATCAATTATAAGAATTAATTTGTCACTTTTCTTAACTTTAAACGGTTTTTGTCCTTCACATTTTATCTGAAATCAATATTCTTTCCCAATAACCAATCAATCCCTCAAAATAAACTTATCAACCATGTCTTTCGCTTTTTCCCTTTTGGCTTGATGCTGTTCAAGGAATTTGTTGATAACATCAACAGCAATCTCTTTCAGCTCTCCTGTAAGGAGTTTTCCAGCTTTATAATCGTTGTAGATGGACTTGAGCCTTTTGGAATCTTCAAGGAAGTAAGTCAAATACTGGTATGCGATGTCAACATCCGGATTGCCCCCTAGCTTGCGGTGTTTTTCCACCGTCTCCCTGCCACCGGAAAAGGCATATTTCATTATTTTATTCCTGACCTGCTGTGGGTTATCTGTTGCAAATATTGTTGAATTTTGGACAGAAGAGGACATCTTGCCTTCCTGATGCATGCCCTGCAATCCAGGCAAAAACCTTGAGAGTATTGTGGCTGCCTTCGGGTACCCGAGTTTAGGCGCCACGTCATTTGTAAGGAAAAAGTGAGGCTGCTGGTCTATAGCACATGGAATCAGGCAATGAGTAGGCTTGCCTTCGAGTATTGTGGGCAGGAATGCGGGCACGGACTGCATGCTCGTATAGAATATCTCTCCAATATTATTCGAATCATTAAATCCAAAAGTAGATTTTACAGTTGAGAATGTTATTTTTTTTGCAACTATGCAGGCATGCTTGTACAATGTTTTTGCATACTCGGTGTCCAAGAATATTCTAGTTTTTTTCGGGTTGAACCCAACTGCTATTATATCCAGAATATTCTCCCGAGCCCATTTTTTTGTGTCGTCAAATGTCAAGCTTTCGTTGAACAGAAATTTTTCCTCATCAGGTATCTGGAACAGCAAGTGAGCATCAAACTTGTCCTGAAGCCACTTGCAGAACATCCATGGAACAAGATGGCCGAGGTGCACAGGTCCGGATGGCGCCCTGCCAGTATATAAATAAAACTTATCCCCTTTCTCAAACTGATCTAGAATAGTGTCAAAGTAGGTATGCGCAAAAAAGATTCTTCTCTTAAGAAAGTAATGCGGTTCGCCAGCGTGCTTTTCCAACCTGTTTAAAATCTTGTCGTCAAGCGGTTTGACGCCAAATTCCCTGATTAGTTTGTCATAATCTATCTCTCCGCTGACTTCCCACGGCGTCACAACGTATTTTCTTGGCATTTTTGATTATTATTTTTATTATTTTATAAAGATTTTGGAGAATTTATTTCAACCTCTCCAAAATTTCCTTTATCGCATAGACCCTGTCTTTTTTCCCGAATATAGAAGTGCCTGCCACAAAAATATTGGCTCCTGCTTCGTAAGCAATCCTAGCCGTGTAGGGGTTTATTCCTCCGTCAACTTCTATGTCCAGCTTTGGCTTCAGCTTTCTTAGCTCCTTCACTTTTGCCATTGTTGAGTCTATAAATTTCTGCCCCGCCCAGCCGGGCTTAACAGTCATTATCAAAACCATATCAACCCTATTAAGGTATTGAATAATCTTGCTTAACGGAGTATTTGGCTTGATTGAAATACCCGCTCTTGCCTTCTGTTTCTTTATGCAATTAAGCTGTTTCGCGGGATTTTTGCACGCTTCCTCATGGATTGTTATGGAATAGGCTCCTGCATCTGTAAAGCCTTTAATGTAGGAATCGCTTGGCTCGTGCACCATCAGATGAATATCTAGCGGAACTCTTGTTTTGATTGCCCTGACAAAATTCGAGTTAATTGTTACCGGGGGCACAAAAATGCCGTCCATGACATCCACATGAATAAAATCAGAATATTTTTCAACCTCTCTTATTTCGGTATTTATTTTCGACTTGTCTGCAGAAAGTATCGAGGGGGCAATTTTTACTCTTGGCATTGTGGGTTTATATTATAGCATCCTTATTATCCTGGTTTTGGTTATTTAATCGCTTCCTATTATTAAGATTTTTTCATTTCCTAAACAATTCTCTGGCTATGTTTAAAGCTATCTCTCGTTTTTTTGGAAAGGCGGCTAGGCTGATCTTCAGATGGAAGCATCTGCCAGAATCTGTCAATATCATCTTCTTGTCCTTAATCCATGAATTCTTGTCAAGTCGGATAAAAAAATCATGATTCTTGTCAAGCCTCGAATCCAGTTGATTTAGCAACTGCTCTTTTTGATTCTTGTCCATGTTATCCAAAAGATTTCTAAGAAATTGATTTATCAGATTATTTTTTGCAAGTGTGATTTCAAATACTTCTATTTTTCTGTCATTCAAGCCTGTTGCTTCTGTCCTCTTCGGAATAACCTTATTTTTTTCGAGACTGAATGGAAAGAACTCAAACAAAGCGTCCAGAATGGATTTATTGTCCTCGCTTTCATAAGAAAATGCTGTCAGCCTTACCGAATGAGCATATTTCATTTAATTATAATTTCTCAAGCACGCTCATAATGTTCCATATTTGGGTTCTGGTGTAGGCCTGAAGATTAACGTCGCTTGAAATCTCGTCAAGCCCGTTCAGTGCTTTGTTGACCTTTATTGGCAGCTCGTCAGCATCTCTCAGCGTGCCTATTATCAACTCTATCTTAGTCCTTACATTTCTCGGAACCGTGGCATCTTCATGTATTTCGCTTAATCTGCTTATCGCAGTGCCCACTTCGCTTATTTGCTCTGCCATGCTATCCATATCTAGTCTTCCTTTTTTATTTTCTTGAGAATTTCAGCTTGCAGCTTTGAAGCCTTCTCCCTTATCTGAGCTTCCTGCTTGTCCATTGTCTTTAACCTCAGCTCAAGCATCTCCTTCTTTGAAGATAAGTCAGCTTTAAGCTCGTCTCTGCCTGATTCAACCATTATGTTTCCGACAATCTTGTATGCTTTTTCTGTGTTGTTGAGCTCATTCAGAGCAGATTCTATCTCAACAAGCTGGACCTGAAACTGCTGCTTCTGCCCAAGAAAGCTCTGAAGGCTCTGCTCGAACATCTGC
>CAZJBR010000092.1:2328-3227 GCA_964544435.1 uncultured Methanosarcinales archaeon | reverse complement strand
AATAAAAACAAAATTACAAAACCGCAAGAGGAGGTCAGCGAACAGGGGAGGAGCAAAAAAAGAGAAGACCAGAAGCAAGAAAAACACGAGTATCCAGTCAATCTACTACAAAAAAAAAAAAAAATTTTTTGTCTTAGAAATGTTTCCCTATCCGTCAGGCCGTTTACACATGGGGCATCTTCGCAATTATTCTATAGGAGATGCTTTAGCCCGGTACAAGAGAATGCAGGGCTTTAATGTCATTTATCCAATGGGTTATGACGCATTTGGGTTGCCGGCAGAAAATGCAGCTATAAAACATGGCATTGAACCAGATAAATGGACATTTACAAATATAGACTCCATACGACAACAACAGAAAGAAATGGGGTTCTCGTATGATTGGACTAAAGAGATATCTACCTGTAATGAAAACTACTACAGGTGGAACCAGTGGATATTCCTGAAATTTTACGAGAAGGGGCTTGCATACAAGAAGAAGGCTGCAGTGAACTGGTGCCCGAGCTGCAGCACGGTGCTAGCAAACGAGCAGGTCATAGATGGAAAATGCTGGCGCTGCCAAAATGAAGTTTCTGAAAGTTTCCTTGAGCAGTGGTTTTTCAGGATAACTGATTACGCAGAGGAATTGCTGGAAGGCATAGACAAGCTCGAGCACTGGCCTGAAAGGGTCAAGACAATGCAGAGGAATTGGATTGGCAAGAGCCATGGTGTTGAGATTTTTTTCAGATTGAAAGGAGAGGATAAGATTCTGCCGACATTTACAACAAGGCCGGACACAGTTTACAGTGTTACATTCATTGTAATCGCACCAGAACATCCTTTGATTCTAGAGTTAGTTACGGGGGCGCAATACGAAAAAGAAGCATTAGATACAATTAAAAAAATAAAAAAACAGACAA
>CAZJBR010000092.1:0-2318 GCA_964544435.1 uncultured Methanosarcinales archaeon | reverse complement strand
CCCTGAAGGCAAGGACAAAATAGGATGTTTCCTGGGAAAATATGCAATCAACCCTGTCAACGGGGAAGAGATTCCAATTTATGTAGCTAATTTTGTTGTGATGGATTATGGCACGGGCATTGTTATGGCAGACGCCCACGACCAAAGGGATTTTGAGTTTGCAAGAAAATACAAAATTCCATTAAAGTTTGTAATTTCAAAAGACGGCAACAAAACCGATGCAAGCAAGGCCGAAAGCGCCTACACAGAGGATGGGATCTTATTTGACTCGGGCAAATTCTCAGGGCAGGGGAACAGGCAAGCAATTGAGCCTATGTCCAAATGGATGGAACAAAACAAACTTGGCAAAAGAACAGTAAACTACAAGCTTAGGGACTGGCTCATCTCAAGGCAAAGATATTGGGGAACCCCTATACCGATCATCTACTGCCCAAAATGCGGCATTGTCCCTGTCCCTTATGAGAATTTGCCTGTCAAGCTGCCAAGGCCCGAAAAATGTGAGTTCACAGGAAAAGGAAATCCGTTAGAGACGTGCAGGGAATTTGTCGAAGTAAAATGCCCCAAATGCCGCGGCAATGCAAAGCGTGATACAGATACAATGGACACATTTGTTGACAGCTCATGGTACTTCTTAAGGTACTGCTCACCTAAATACGACAAAGCTCCTTTTGACAGGGAAAAGGCAGAATACTGGATGCCCGTAGATCAGTATATCGGAGGCATTGAGCATGCAATTCTGCACCTGCTTTATGCGAGGTTCTTCACAAAATCCCTGCGTGACCTCGGGCTGACAACTGTTGACGAGCCTTTTGCAAGGCTTTTGACTCAGGGAATGGTTACAAAAGACGGTATGGCTATGAGCAAAAGCCATGGAAATGTTGTTGACCCAGGAGAGATTTACAGCAAGTACGGCCCAGACACAGCCAGATTGTTTATTTTGTTTGCGGCTTTGCCTGAAAAAGAGCTTGAATGGAGCAACAGGGGAGTTAACGGCGCCTTTAGGTTCCTGAACAGGATTTACAATCTGGTAAATGAAAATATGCACACCATTTCATTAAAGCATTATGACGAGCATAAATTAAATGACAAGGATAAATATGTGCTTAGCAAGATG
Source organism: uncultured Methanosarcinales archaeon (assembly GCA_964544435.1). Taxonomy (GTDB): domain Archaea; phylum Nanobdellota; class Nanobdellia; order Woesearchaeales; family GW2011-AR4. The sequence goes on along the minus strand of CAZJBR010000092.1, from coordinate 1,204 downwards.
CATTTGACGATAAAAAGTGTCACAGAGCATATTGAAAAGTTCGAATTCAGCCTTGCGCTGGGAAAAATAATGGAGTTTGTTGATGTTTTGCAGAGATATAAGGAGAGGAATAAAGAAGTTTTAGGAGAATCTATCAAGAATCTCGCATTGCTCATTGCTCCATTCACTCCGCATTTAAGCGAGGAAATGTGGCACATGATAAAAGGAGAAGGGTTTGCATCATTGCAGAAATGGCCAGGCTATGATGAAAATAAGATTGACAAAAAAGCTGAGGCAATCATGATGTTTGTTGAGGATACAAGAAAGGACATTATTGAAATTCTGAGGCTTGCAAAAATAGATAATCCAAAGAGGATAGTGCTGTTTGTGTCTGAAAAATGGAAATATGACATGATGGAAAAACTGAAAGGCGAAGTAAGCAAAACAAGGGACACGGGCCAGATTATGAAAATTATGGCTTCTAGCGACTTGAAGATTTACAGCCATGATATTGCCAAGATTGTGCCAAGGCTCTTGAAAGACGAAGCAAAGATTCCACAAGTTGCATTGAGCCAGGACACTGAATTTCACGCCTTAAACAGCTCATCGGATGATTACGAAAAGGAATTTAGATGCAAAGTGGAAGTCATAGTTGCAGAAAACACAAATGAATCCAAGGCAAAACAAGCTATGCCGGGAAAGGCAGCTATTTTGGTTGAATGATTATTTTCTTCTTGCAAAGTGTTTCATAGACTTTTTGGATTCTTTAAGCAATTCTTCTGAGCTGTAATTGAGCAGATTCTTAAGTTTCCCAAAAAATGTTTGGGTGCGGTGCCTTATCCTCATATTGCTAAGCCTCTCAAGCCAGAATTCTTCCCTCATCTCCACAAAATGCGATGCCACAAGTGACAAGCCATATAAAGCTATTGCAACTCCAGCAAAGACGTACACTATCGTGAAAATCTTTCCCAAGTCGGTTTTTGGAGTAATGTCGCCATAGCCTACAGTGGTCAAAGTATAGGAAGTGAAGTACACTGCATCAAGATAGCGCCATTTTTCAACATAATGGTAAAAGGTGGCTCCTCCAAATAAAAGAATCGTTATTATTATAAAAACATAAATCAGCCTTCTATGGTATCTCTTATGCTCCTCTACTTCCATCTTAAGTATATCTTCTTTCATCTTGGGAATGCTCATTCGGAAATTCTATTTAAATCTTGTGATA
>CAZJBR010000091.1:0-3244 GCA_964544435.1 uncultured Methanosarcinales archaeon | reverse complement strand
AGTTTATGGATTTTGACAAGGCGAATGAATTGGTAAGGTTTTTGAAGGAGTTTTAACAAACTATGATGTTCGTTGATATATTCCGCTCTGTATTCTTTTGAATCTTTCAATCTGTTTATCTGGAGTGATTGATAATAAACCTCCGGTGCTAACTGCGCTGGCGATTGTTTCAAGAGCAGTAGGGTTAGTTTTATTTAAAACAACATTATATGCTATAACTACATCCCCTTGATAAGGCACTCTTTGGGATTCTATATCAATTACTTTATAATCTAAATTTACTCCAAGACGGGCATTTTGAGCCAACTTCTTGACAGATTCAATTACTCTTGGTTCTGTATCAATGACGTAGATTATTTTAGGTTGCAAATCAGCAAAAATTTCAACAATTTCTCTTGGTTCAGAACTCTCTAAATCAAACAAATCAGTTTTGCGAATAACACTTTCTGCTAATTTAATTACCCCACGGTATACTTTCTCTGGTAAATTACGTTCTTTCTTTTCATGAGGGAAGTAAGGAAATAAAAAATTTACCAACCCGCCTGGGCCTATGTCTATAATTGTCGGATTACGAATCCCTAGCCTAATCACCTCATGTTTAAGCTCATTCAACAAATCATAGTTTCTATACCTAGCAGTAGTTGTGTGCAATCCCCCCATAATATAGCATAAATTAGCTTTCATTTTAAACCTTTCTCATCAAAATATTTAAACCAAAAAATCCGAAATCTTTATATACATTCAGACTTCTTTTTATCTTATAGGGTTGGTTGTTTAATCAAAAAAAGAGGTTGATTGCGATGGCTGAAGAAGAGTTAGGCTCATACAAGGATATTTCTGAGTTAAAGAGGGATTTGGAGGGCATGAAGGGAAAAAAGGAAGTTTCTACAAGGGAGCTTTTTGACGCGGTGCAGAAATTATCGCAGAGGATGACCGATATTCTGGAAATATTCGGAGCTGCAGCCGACCAGATGAAGCTTGAAGAAAAAGAAGCGGCATTCGAATCCAAAAGGCACGAGACAATAATATCGAAACTGGACAAGATACTCGACCAGAACAAGACAATTGCAGAGGGCATGGTTTCTCTTGTTGAGCTGGTGAACAGAAATATTGAAGAGCCTGAGCATGAGGACATTCCAAAGCCAAAAGAAGATACCTTTTTCAGGCCAAGGCCAGAGCCGCAACAGACTGCCCAGCCTTCAATGATGCCGTCTATGGCTCCTCCGCAGATGATGGCAATGCCGCCGCAAATGCCAATGTCTTTTGCTCCAAGCGTCCAGCCTCCGGATGCCGGAATGCAGATGCCGCCTATGGAGCCCGCCCCTTCTCCGGACTTGGATTTTCCGGAAGAGCCTTTTGAGCTGGGCGAGCCGAAGAAAAAAGGGCTTTTTGGCATGTTTAAAAAGTAGCTTTCGGTAACAAAATGTATGCCATACAAAACTCAAGACATATCAGGCATTTTGCAAGGCACCTTTTTCTTTTAAGCAAGGTTTACAGGGAGAGGAGCAGGGCAAAAAGCGATCTTGACTCCCATCTGAAAAACATGAGAAACTCGATAATAAAGATGAGGCTGAGCTACAAGGATGTGGACAGGCTGAAAGAAAAAATCGAAATCATGATTGACTGGGAGAGAAGATACTCAAGGTTTTTCAAGACAGATGACACTGAAATCCAGGACTTAAGGAAAAGGATAAGCTCGCTGGAAAACGAGCTTAAAATTGAGAGAGAGCAGAAGCAGAGCATTGCCAGCGACAACCGGGAAAAAATAAAGGAGCTTACAGAGTCATTAAACAACATAAAGAGCCAGGTAATGCACCTCATGATGGACAAGGCAAAAAGGCACCATAGGATAAAAGCGCTGGAGCAGAAGATAACAGGAAAGGTCTAGCCGAATAATTATTGAAGATTACAAATCCCTTGCCATTATGGTATTTCTGGAGTTTAACTTGGCTCTTTTGCATGCATTCTCGATGTCCTTCTGCACTTTCTCCTCCAAAGCCCTGTAGAACTCCTCTGAAACGCTCAAACTTTTTCCGTCAAGCTTTGCGTGCTCCTTCACTTGCGACTTGACAATAACTGATTTTGTCATTTTGATTTGTTTATCTTTATTTTCTCTTTTATTTCAGGGAAAAATATTGAAGAATAACGGCATTTGTTGCATTTATGTTTATTAAACTCGGACGCCTCGCCAAATGTTTTTAAAGAGAAATCTGGACTGACATCACTGCTTCCACATTTTGGACATATCATTTTTGATTTTTTCATTAATGTTCAATCGTTATTGAGTTTTTTGTTGTTAATTATCCTTCTTCAATCTGGCTTCGCCAAACTCTTGTGCTCGGCGTAAATTTCTTTGCCACTAAATTTTCGCCTCGCCTATACATTCATTGATAATTAATTATGTGTATACCAAAACATTAACTTGTCGCTTTTTCTGCTGTCCAGCCGGCAAAAGCCAAACCTTGCGAACTGGACAACTTCCCCTACCTTCAGATTCTTAACCATTGGCTCGGCTAATCCTTTTTTTACTTCCTTATTCGGCATCAAAACCCCAACCTTAACTAAGTCCTTTTGAACAGGAAGCCAGTGTATTATTTTGTCGCCGTGATTCTTATATTCTTCATACTCCCATGAGTCAAAAATTAATTTGTCCTTTTTCTTGACAAAATTAAGGCAGTCCATTAGCCTGTAAATTTTGCCATCTTTAAACTCCTTAAAGTCTTTTTCTGTTATATAGAACTTGTCTTTTGTCTTGAGTTTTCTTGCGCCTCTTTCCGGATGCTCAGGATGCAGCTTTAGCTCTGCGGTCTGTTCCTTTGCATTCTCAATTACAATCTGTTTCGGATTTTCTACAAAAAAATACCTGTTGCATTTTGAGTCAAGCAGTCTCCTGTTGTGCACAATCAAGTCATCCCACGTGAGGACTGCTTCTCTTTTTGTAATGCCTGTTGAAAGCACGAACTCCCTGATAGCTTCCGGCAAGAACCCTCTTCTTCTCAAAGCAACTAAAGTTGTCAATGACGGATCATCCCAGCCTATAAGCTGCTTTTTCTGCACTTTTTCCCTTATTACTCTTCCTGAGCTTTCAACTCCTTCAAGATTAAACCTTGCAAACTCGTAAATCTTGGTTTCCCTAAATCCAGCAAGCGTTTGTATCAGCCTTTGAAGCTCGTTCCTAAGCTCGAATTCTTTGCTTCTCAAGCGGTGAGTTATGCCTTCTATACCATCCATTACAGCGCTCTCA
>CAZJBR010000090.1:0-3268 GCA_964544435.1 uncultured Methanosarcinales archaeon | reverse complement strand
ATAGTTTTAACTACACAAATGTAAAGAAATTAACATAAACATATTTAAATGTTTTTATTTTAGTGTATTCTATGAAATTGCTGCATTCCAACCTAAAAAACGGAGAAGTAAAAGTGCTTGCCCAAAACCTTGACGACTTGTGGTACCTGAGCTCTATTATCGAGCCCAAGGATATTGTTCAGGGCAGGACATTGAGAAAGATAAAGCTATCAAGCGAGGAAAAATCAAAGGATGCTGTAAAAAAGCCCGTCTTCATAAAGCTGGAGGTCGAAAGGGTAGAATTTAGCAAATATACTAATATATTAAGAGTTTCCGGCATAATAAAAGAAGCCCCCGAAGAAATTCCTTTAGGAGATTACCACACATTCAATGTTGATGATAATACCGCAATAACAATAAAAAAGGAAAGATGGCTTAAATACCAGCTTGACAAGCTGAAAGAAGCGTGCTCTGAAGCAAAAAGCTCATTGCTTATATGCGTTCATGACAGGGAAGAGGCTTACTTTGCATTGTTCAAGAAATATGGCTATGAAATATTGGCGCATATCCAAGGGGAAGTTCAGAAAAAGAGGGAGGAAAACATAAAGAAAGAGAATTTCTATTTGAGCATTATCAATAAAATAAGCGAGTATGTTGAAAGGCATCAAATCAAGCAGGTGATTTTAGCTTCTCCTGCGTTCTGGAAAGAAGACTTGATGAAAGAGGTAAAAGACAGAGAACTCAAACAAAAGATGATACTTGCGACATGCTCCTCAGCGACAAAAAACGGCATAGAAGAAGTTATAAAAAGGCCTGAAGTCAGGGAAGCGCTGAAGCAGGAAAGATCTGCAAAAGAAATCAACAAAGTCGAGGAGCTGTTTACTGAGATTGCGAAAAGCAATCTTGCCGTTTATGGAATGAAAGAAACTGAAAATGCCGCCTCGATTGGAGCTGTAAAAGATCTTTTGATAACTGACTCTTTCATACAAAAATCTAGAAGCGAAAATTTTTACAGGGATGTCGAGGGCATAATGAAAACAGTTGACAAAACAAAGGGTGAGATTGATATCATAAGCTCAGAGCACGACGGCGGCAAAAGACTGGACGGGCTGGGCGGGATAGGTGCTATTTTGAGGTTTAAGCTTAACTACTAACAAAAGTTTTAAAAGCAAGTTGTCAATTTATTAATCAAAAAAAGAGGTGCACAATGCCGGAATTCATAGACTCAATTCTCAAAGAGCACAGGGTTTTCTTTCCAAGCGAGGAATTCAAAAGAAAAGCACATATCAAAAGCATGGCCGAGTATTCCAAACTTTACAAGAAATCAGTTGAGAATCCTGAAGCTTTCTGGGCGGAAAAGGCGCAGCAGCTTGACTGGCTCAAGAAGTGGGATGTTGTCTTGAGGAATGATATGGGCTTTTTCAAGTGGTTTGAAGGCGGCTATCTGAACGTCTCCTGTAATTGTCTGGACAGGATTATCAAGTCAGGGAAAAAGGACAAGATTGCTTTTATCTGGGAGCCCGAATCAGGAGAAAGCAAAACATATACTTACGGGCAGCTTTTGAAAGAAGTTTGCAAATTTGCCAATGTGCTGAAGAAAAAAGGAGTGCAAAGAGGGCATATAGTGGAGATATACTTGCCCATGATCCCAGAGCTGCCGATTGCCATGCTTGCATGCTCGAGAATCGGCGCAATACATTCTGTTGTTTTTGCTGGCTTCAGCTCTGATGCTTTGAAGGACAGGATTCAAGATTCAAATGCTGAGCTTTTGGTGACAGCTGACGGCAGCTTCAGAAACGGAAAGGTATATCCGCTAAAGGATAATGCTGATGCTGCTTTAAAGGAATGCCCGACGATAAAAAATGTCGTAGTTGTAAAAAGAACCAAAAGCAATGTGAATATGCAGAATAGCAGGGATTACTGGTGGCACGAATTAATCAATGAAAAGGATATAAAAGATTTTTGCGAGCCAGAGAGAATGCATTCGGAAGAGTCATTGTTTATTTTGTATACAAGCGGCACAACAGGCAAGCCAAAAGGGATTCTGCATACTCAGGCAGGCTACTTGCTTTTTGTTTACCTGACTTTCAAATGGATTTTTGACATAAAAGAAAAGGATGTTTATTTCTGCACAGCCGATATTGGATGGATAACTGGCCATTCCTACATTGTTTACGGGCCATTGTCAAACGGAGCAACTGTTGTAATGTATGAAGGCTCGCCTACGTTTCCAAAGCCAGACAGATTGTGGCGCATAGTTGAGAAGCAAAAAGTCACTATATTTTATACCGCCCCAACAGCAATAAGAGCTTTGGCAAAAGAAGGAGATGAATGGCCAAACAAATGTAATTTAAGCAGCTTGAGATTATTGGGCACAGTGGGCGAGCCGATAAATCCCGAAGCTTGGATATGGTATCATAAGGTAATCGGAAAGGACAAATGCCCAATTGTTGATACGTGGTGGCAAACAGAAACAGGAGGCATAATGATAACGCCGCTGCCAGGAGCTACTCCTCTAAAGCCAGGCTCTGCAACCCTGCCTTTTTTTGGCATAGTGGCTGATGTATTAAGAGAAGACGGCAGCAAAGCCAATGCTGATGAAGGAGGCTATCTTGTCATTAGGAATCCTTGGCCCGGGATGCTTAGAACTGTGTGGAACAACCCGGACAGATACAAGCATACTTATTTTGAAAAGTTTGGAGTTTATCTGACTGGAGATACTGCAAGAATGGACAAGGACGGCTATTTCTGGATAATGGGCAGGATTGATGATGTTATAAAAGTTGCAGGGCACAGGATTGGGAGCGCTGAGGTTGAAAGCTCATTGGTTAGCCATGAGGCAGTTGCCGAGGCTGCTGTTGTGCCGTTTCCCCACGATATTAAAGGGCAGGCTATTTACGCATTTGTTGTTTTGAAAAAAGGAATCAAAAAAAATGATGTGTTGAAAGAAGGGCTGAAAAAGCATGTATCTGAGCATGTTGGTCCGATTGCAAAGCCCGACAAAATACAGTTTGCAGATGATTTGCCGAAGACAAGAAGCGGCAAAATAATGAGAAGAATTCTTAAAGTAATTGCAGAGGGAGGCACAGATTACGGGAATATAATGACATTGGCTGATCCTGGTGTGGTTGAAGTTCTCGCCAAAGACAGGCTAAAATAGCTAATGATTCCGTAAGATTTAAATAGAAGTGTGATGTATAGTGTAATAACTGGCTAGTTAAGATAGTAATTTACTATTTTGCAATGGAATTACTACTAACCGATAAAAAATAATAACATTTTAATAGTA
>CAZJBR010000089.1:0-3281 GCA_964544435.1 uncultured Methanosarcinales archaeon | reverse complement strand
ATTCGAGGAAAAAATTTCTCGCCTCGAGCCAAAGGTCGCCTTGCTCTGTACGTTTCACGAACTTTTAAACCATAACTAAAGTAATACTGAGTATATCACTTCAAATTCCCCCTCAACTTCTCGGCTTCAAGAATCTTCTTTACTGCATTGATGTAAAGGGCAGCTCTCATATCGCATTTGAAGTCAGCGCAGACTTTTGACATCTCCCTTACAGCATCTGTCATGTATGTCTTGAGCCTCTCAAGAACCACTTTCTCGCTCCAGTAAAAGTTTTGGGAGTTCTGCACCCATTCAAAATAGGAAACAACTACGCCACCGGCATTTGCAAGGACATCGGGAATTACAACAATTTTCTTGCCAAGAAGCAGGTCATCTGCTTCCGGCGTTATTGGGCGGTTGGCCATCTCAAGGACAAGCCTAGCCTTTATTTTATCTGCATTTTTCCTGGTTATTTGGTCTTCAAGAGCAGCCGGGATAAGCACATCAGTTTTCAGCTCAAGCAATTCCTCATTTGATAATTCCTTTGCATCTTTAAATTTTGCAAGATGCCCTGTTTTTTCCTTGTGCGAGATCACATCATAAATATCAAGCCCTTTTGGATTGAAGAGGCCGCTCTTGGAATCACTGACAGCAATGACATTGTATCCCCATTCATTCAGTATGCGGGCAATGTGCATTCCAACATTGCCAAAGCCCTGCACTGCCACGCTTGTGCCAGAAGGCTTCATCTTAAGCGTATCCGCAAACTCACTGAGAACATAAGCTCCGCCCATTGATGTTGAAAAGTCTCTTGCTTTTGAGCCAAGCAAGGCAATCGGCTTGCCTGTGATAGCAGCCGGGGTGTGCTTGCCTTCGAGCTTTTCGTATTCATCCAGCATCCACGCCATTATCTTAGCATCTGTATTCACATCAGGAGCTGGAATGTCTATATTAGGCCCTATGAAATTGTATGTTTCCCTTATGTAGCCTCTGCTGATTCTCTCAAGCTCGTAATCTGAAAAACGCTTCGGGTCAATTGTGACTCCTCCTTTTGCGCCTCCGTAAGGAAGGTTTACAACTGCGCATTTCAAAGTCATCAGGAAAGCAAGTGTTTTTATTTCCTCAAGATTGACCTCGGGATGAAATCTTATACCTCCTTTTGTTGGGCCTCTGGCATCATTAAACTGGACCCTGTAGCCTGTGAAGTACCTTAGATCGCCAGAATCAAGCCTTACAGGATAGCTGAATGTAAGAATTCTTTTGGGTATTGTAAGTATATCAAGCTCTGCCTGTCCGAGCTTCAGGATATTTGCAACCTTGTCTATTTGGTTGTAACAGTTTATGCATACATTGTCTTTTTCCATAGAACCGCAGAATTTTATAAGCTGAGCGCCTTCTTCAAAGCCTCTTTGTCATAGCCGACTATTATTGTTCCGTTTACATCGGTTACCGGAACTCCAAACTGGCCGGATTTCTCGAACATTTCGTTCCTTGACTTTTCATCAACTCCAACATTTACATCTTCGTACTTCACGTTATTCGCCTTTAAAAATTCCTTGGTCTTCACGCACCATGGGCACGTGCTTGTGCTGTAAACCTTCACTTTGTTTGCCTTTGCCATTTCACCTGTTCACCTCAATTATTATTGACAACAATTTTTAAAAATCAATTAGTTTGGTAGCTTTCTCATTTAATAATCTTTCTTTTTTGCTCTGGAGATTGCTTGCATACCAACCAAATTATCGAAAATGTTAAATACAACATATTAACCCTGTTCACTATTAAAATCTTTGGAGGTGGAAGTATGACAACTAGGAAAGTAGCAGACTGCAGGGCATTTCCAAGCGAAAAGAACTGCTCGCTGACAATTGCAGGCACAGAAGATGAAGTTATGAAAGTAGCTGTTTGGCACGCAGTACATGACCATGGGCACAAGGACAGCCCGGAATTGCGCGAGCAAATCAAGGGCATGCTTAAGGACGAGTAAGCGGATTAAGTAGGAAATTAGAGGATAAGCAAGATGACTTATGTTTTAGTTAGGCATAAAGTCAAAGACTTCAAGAAATGGAAGCCGTATTTTGACGAGCATAGTGTTGTCAGGCAGGCATCCGGCTCAAGGGGCGGAAAGGTTTTCAGGAATGCTGAGAATCCAAACGAGGTTCTTATATTGCTTAAGTGGGATAGCTTGCATAATGCAAAAAAGTTTTCCCAGCTTGAAGATTTAAAGGAAGTCATGATGAAGGCTGGCGTCATTGACAAGCCTGACATGTATTTTGTTGAAGAAACTGAAGAAGTGGAATTTTGATTTCTTATGAAAGAACTAATATTCGGAACAGCAGGGATTCCATTATGTTCTGAACCAAGAACTACTGGTGACGGCATCAAGCAAGTCAAAAAGCTTGGATTGGGGGCGATGGAGCTTGAGTTTGTAAGGAGTGTGAACATAACGAAAGACAAGGCGCCTGAGATTAAAAAAATCGCTGAGGAAAACAATGTTGTTTTAACATGCCATGCGCCCTACTTCATCAACCTGAATTCCCTTGAGAAGGCAAAAATAAAGGCAAGCATTGGCAGGATATTGAATTCTGCCCGCATTGCAAATTTATGCGGAGGATATTCTGTTTGCTTTCATTCCGGATTTTACATGGGGATGGAAGCAAAAAAAGTTTATGATACAGTAAAACACAATCTGAAAGAGATTGTTTCAACATTGAAAAAAGAGAATAATGAAATATGGGTAAGACCTGAGACAACAGGCAAGGAAACACAATTTGGCAATGTGGATGAAATACTGCAGTTAAGCCAGGAGCTTGACAATGTAATGCCGTGCGTCGATTTCGCGCATTTCCATGCAAGAACAAACGGAAAATACAATACATATAAAGAATTTGCAAGCATTCTGGAAGCGATTGAAAAAAAACTCGGCAAAAAAGGATTGGAAAATATGCATATGCATATAACGGGGATTGCATACGGGCCAAAAGGAGAGAAAAATCATTTAACGTTGGAAGAATCGGATTTGAAATATGAAGAATTATTAAAAGTCTTAAAAGATTTCAATGTAAAAGGCATTGCAATTTCAGAGAGCCCGAACATTGAAGAGGATGCTTTGATGATGAAAAAAGTTTTTGAGAGGTTGTAGATTGAAAGCCTGCTTTAACAATATTCTTTAATCATTTACCGCATTGTACGCGTTAAATAGTTTTTAAACGCCATAAAGAAAAAGATGAAAAATGCTGTTGCACTATTTCATAACAAGCGTTTAACAAAATTTTTTCTTAATTGAACTGTCGTTTTCAATA